>JALYLC010000622.1 GCA_030774435.1 Actinomycetota bacterium | reverse complement strand
GTCGAGGAGACGTTCTGGGCGATCCGGAAGCTCTTCGAGGCGCTCTCGCGCCGCCGTCCGGTCATGGCCGTCGTAGACGACGTGCACTGGGCCGAGGAGACGCTGCTCGACCTCATCGAATACCTCGGCGCGTGGACGCGCGGAGTCCCGCTCCTGCTGATCTGCACGGCGCGTCCCGAGCTGCTCGAGCGGCGCCCGTCGCTGATCAGCCCCCGAGCAAACGCCAGTGCGCTGCTACTCCAGCCGCTCGGCGTGCAGGCGGCCGACGAGCTCATGGCCTGGCAGCTCGGAGCGGCGCCGCTCGCGGGCGCGCTGCGCGAGCGGATCCTGGCCACGTCGGAGGGCAATCCGCTGTTCGTCCAGGAGCTCGTCCGCATGCTCATCGACGACGGTCTGATCGTTCGCAGCAACGGCAGCTGGCAGGCGACCGCGGAGTTGCGAGAGCTCGCCATGCCGCCGACGATCCAGGCGCTCCTGGCCGCGCGACTCGATCAACTGGATCCGTCCGAGCGCGAGGTCGCGCAGCGCGCCGCGATCGTCGGGCCGCTGTTCTCGTGGGGAGCCGTGCGCGAGCTCTGCCGCGATTCCGTCCCCGGTCTGAGCGGCAGCCTCCACGCCCTCGTGCGCAAGGAGGTGATCGTCCCTGCAGCCGGTGCGCCCGGGTCCGAAGATGCGTTCCGGTTCGCACACATCCTCGTGCGCGACGCGGCCTACGCCGGTCTGGCCAAGCGGACGCGCGCCGAGTTGCACGAACGCTACGCGCATTGGGTGGAGCAGTCGTCCCAGGGGAGTGCCGGGGAGCAGGAGGACATTCTCGGGTTCCACCTCGAGCAGGCCGCCGCCTTCACGCGGGAGCTCGGTGACGCGAGCGATGCCGACCGCATCGGCGCGCAGGCGTCTGCGCACCTCGCGTCCGCCGGTCGTCGGGCGCTCGCCGCCGGCGACCTCCCCGCCGCCTCCAACCTGCTTGGCCGAGCTGCCGACAACCTGCCCCCCGGCGACCCCCAACGCCTGGCGATCCGCCTGCAATCGATACCCGCGCTGTTCGAGACCGGGCGCCTGGCAGAGGCGGACGCGCACGTCGCCGAGATCCTGGACGTCGCAACCTCACCGGAGCTCGTGACGGCCGGTCACGCGTGGCGCGGGTACTTCGATGCGCAGAGCGGAATCGTGCCGACGACTGCCTGCGAGGCGACGGCGGCCGCATGGCTCGAGGTCAGCGAGCACGCAGGCGATCATGCCGGTCAGGCCGCGGCGCTCGGCATTCTCGCCAAGATGAAGTTCTGGAGCGGCGGGGCCGCAGCAGCCGACGCGATCTGGCAACGCGCAGCGGACCAGGCAGCGCTCGCCGGCGATGGGCGCGAGGAAGCGGAGACCCTCGTCTGGCTGCTCATCTCCACCATGTACGGGCCCACTCCCGTGACCGCGGCGCTGGAGCGATGCGACGCGATTGCACGTCGCCACGGCAGCTCGCGCAAGGTCGGCGCAGTTGCCGCAATCGAGCGTGGCGTGCTCGAGGCGATGCAGGGTGATTGCGTGGGAGGCCGTCAGCGCGTCGCGCTCGGCCGCAGCCGGCTCGACGAGCTCGGGCTGACCATGCTCACGAACGTCATGGCGCAGGAAGCGGCGATCGTCGAGCAGATGGCGGGAGACGCGCAGGCCGCCGAGGCTGTGCTCAGACCGTCGTTCGAGCGCTTGGAGCTGATGGGCGAGGCCGGCTTCAAGATGACGGTCGCCGCCATGCTCGCGCGATCGCTCTTCGAGCAGGAGCGGGTCGAGGACGCCGGGCATTTCGCGGAAATCGCGACCCGCGGGCTCGACGACACCGATCCAACGGGTCTCGGATGCGCTGTGAAGGCGCTCGCCGCAGCCCACGACGGTGACACCGCCGCGGCGGTCGTCCTGGCGGAAGAGGCCGTCGCCCTGAGCTCCGCGAGCGACTTTCTCCACGATCGCGGCGATCGTCTGCTCGACCTCGCGCGGGTCCTCCAACTGGCCGGCAGGCACGACGAGGCACGGGCAGCACTCGCGCAGGCCGACGTGCTCTACGAGCGCAAGGGCTGCATCGCAGCACTGCAGACGACCGCAGCGCGGCGCGCGGAGCTCTCGGCCTGAGGAGGCGCTCAGAGCTTGGGCTCGACCACGGCGCGCGTCGCCGCGGACGTCACGACGGGGACGATCTCGAACTCGGCCAGGCCCTGCCAGTGCAGGATCCACTCCTGGATCAGCGCCGCGTCCTCGCACTCCATCACCTGGAAGCAGCGCTCGAAGCTCGGCTCGACCCAGCTGTCGACGTAGCGCAGGCCCTCAGGCACGCCGCGTCCGTGATCGCGCAGATGCCGGTAGATCGGCCTCGGGTCGCGATCCTTGAACCGCTCGATCACCATGAACAGCACGCGTGTCCCTCCGATCGACAGCCGACGTAGGCGACCGATCGTAGGGAAGTCA
>JALYLC010000621.1 GCA_030774435.1 Actinomycetota bacterium | reverse complement strand
CGCCCGATCAGCTCCGCGAAGGCCGCGTCGACCACTCCCGCGATCTCCTCGGCGCCTTCGCGCCCGCGCTTTGCGAGCGCCTCGGTGAGATCCGTGAAGCCGGAGATGTCGGCGAAGACGAGCGTCCCCTCGTACGTCCGGGAGCGCTCCGACGGCGCGTCGCGCAGCCACTCGACCGCGATCCGCGGCACGAACGGGCGCAGCAGATCAGTGGCCGCCTCGAAACGAGCTAGTGCTGCGTCGCTCACGGAGGCGACAGCCTACCGCCGAGCGCCCGCGCCCAAGCTCGCCCGCCTCGCCGTCGAGGGCACGTAACGCCGCAGTTTAGAACTGGTTTCAAAAGTGGCGGGGCGTTCGGAGGTCTCGAATCGCCTGCGGTCTGCCAGCCGGGCGCAGTGGTGGTTGTCGTGCTGGTGGGTGGCGCCCGGCTGCCAGACCTGCGGCGACCCTTGGCCCGCTCAAAGAACCGAGCGAGCCAAGGGGCTTCGCGGGAGCGGATCCCGGTCTCGAAAAGGTTCCAACCGGATCATCAAGCCGGGATCCACTCCCGCTCGCTTCGAGCCCCCCGACCACGAACGCGACTTTTGAAACCAGTTCTTACTCGCGGGCGGTCTTGCCGCCGTCGATCGGGATTGTGGCTCCCGTGATGAACGAGGCGCGGTCGGAGCTGAGCCAGGTGACCGCTGCGGCGACCTCTCCGGGAACGCCCAGACGGCGGAGCGGTATGGACGCTGCGATTCCGGCGCGGACCCCTTCGGGCAGCACCGTCAGGCGGTGGCTGGCGATCGGGCCGGGGGCCACGGCGTTGACCCGGATGTTGCGGTCGGCGTAGTCGAGCGCCGCGGTCCGGGTGAGGCCGAGGATCGCGTGCTTGCCGGCGACGTAGCCGGCGATCCCCTGGACGCCATACAGCCCGGCGGTCGAGGACATGTTCACGATCGCGCCGCCGCCCGTTTCGAGCATCGCGGCGATCTCGAACTTCATCGCCAGGAAGATGCCTCGGGCGTTGGCGGCGAGCGCCTGGCCGAAGTCCCCGATCGCGAGCTCGGCGAGCGGCACCGGCCGATGTCACGGCGAGCAGGCCGCCGCGCTGCTCGAACGCGGACTCGGCGACTACGCCGTCAAGCCACCCGGCTCCTGACGCAAGACCCTTGCAATCAGTCGAGCTCGGAGGTGAGGTCGACCTGCATGCGGAGACGTATTGTTGCGGGGTGCTCGAGGTCACCCCCTGTGCGGATGAGTCGGACGAGCAGGTCTCCTTGGATGTCTACAACCAGGTCTGGCCGCATGACGCCTTCACCGTGGACGACGTGCGCTCGTTCAAGGCGAGCGTGCGCGCTCACGTCGACTGCGTCGCGCGCATGGACGGCGCGGCAGTCGGCTCGGCGACCGGCGTCATCCTCCCCCAGCGCGTCGACCGCGTGTTCACCATCGTGACGGTGCTTGTCGAGCAGCGCCGCCGGGGCGCGGGCTCCGCGCTCTACGAGGCAATCTCCGCGTGGACGGCCGAGCGAGGCCTGAACGAGCTCGAGGTCCCGGTCCTCGACAACGACCCGGAGAGCCTCGGCTTTGCGCAGCGGCGCGGCTTTGTCGAGGAGCGGCGCGAGTTGGGTGTCGTCCTCGACCTCTCCGAGATCGCGCCGCCGGCAATCGAGGCACCGAGTGGCATCGAGATCGTCACCTGGGCGGAGCAGCCGGAGCTTGTTCGCGGCATGTACGAGGTCGCGCTCGAGGCCGAACCCGACATCCCCGGCTTCGAGGACGACGGAGTCGAACCGTTCGAAGACTGGCTGGCGCATGACATGCAGGGGTCAGGCGACCGTCCTGAGGCGACGTTCGTCGCGCTCTCCGGCGAGGAGGTCGTCGGCTACGCGAAGTTCTCGCTGACGGGGGCGCAGCCGACGATCGCCCACCACGATCTGTCCGCTGTCAAGAGAGCGTGGCGTGGCCGTGGCATCGCGCGGGCGCTGAAGGCGGCGCAGATCAACTGGGCGCTCGCCAACGGCTACAAGGAGCTCCGCACCCGCAACGAGCAGCGGAACGGGCCGATCCGGCGCCTCAACGCCCGCTTCGGCTACCGGCCGGGCATCGGCCGTATCTACGTGGTGGGGCCCATCTCCGGTTCTTGACCGCCGGAGGCATTGGGGCGCTTCGAATCCAGGGTACCGGCGGCAACGGTCGCCGCCATGTCCTTGGATGGCTCGCGATAGAGCGAGCCGTCCTCGAACTCGATCACCGGGTAGAGCCGCTGGCCGCTCAGTCGCTCGAGCTCGTCGCGGTTGCGGCGCAGCACCGGCCCTTTGACGACCTGGTACTCGATCCCCGCGCTGTCCAGCGCCTTCTGGACCTTCCAGCAGGGGTGTCCGCCGACTTTGATCCATACGTTGGAGCAGCGGTGCAGCTTGACGGCCACGCGTTCACCTTCCGTATCCGGGTAATCGACCTTACCGGATTGCGTTGGCACGACTCAAGGCGCCGAGTTGCCTGCGCAGCATCACCCGCCGGCACCCGGGGGCCCGCTGTGGGCCCCCGGGTGAGACGGGTGGGGGAGTGATTCCGAGCGCGGCGCTGATCGACGACGTGGTCGGCCTCGAGCGTGCGGAGGAGACGTTCCAGGCGCTCGTGGCTCCTGGCAGCCGGCGGCTCAAGGTGTTGCTGGATCCGGCTCTCTAGCGGGGCGCGGGAACGGCGGCTCCGGCAGCCTGGGCCCCGAGTGAGGAGGTCTCCAGCACCGAGTCCGGCACGAGGACGATCTTGCCGAACTGCGCGCGCGCGGCCAGGCGCGCCTCGGCACCCGCGGCATCGCTGAGCGGGAAGCGGCTGTCGATCACGGGGTCGATGCGGCCGTCGCCAACGAGCTGCACGAGCTCGGCGAGATCGGCCCGCGGCCCGCACATGTGGAAGTACGCCGTGATGTTGTTGCGGTAGAGCGCGATGGCGTCGAGCGAGAGTTCGAAGCCGGTCGTCGCGCCGGAGCACACGAAGCGGCCGGCGCGATCGAGCAACGGCAGGCTCTGCGGCCAGGTCGCCGTTCCGACGTTGTCGAACAGCACGGAGGCGCCGCGGCCGTTCGTCGCCTCGAGCACCTGGGCGGGCCAGTCCGCATCGGCGAGCGTCAGCGCCACGTCGGCGCCGATCGAGCGGGTGCGTTCCCGCTTCCACGGCTCGCCGGTGACGGCGATCACGCGTGCCCCGGCATCCCTGGCGATCTGGATCGCTGCCACGCCGACCCCGCCACCGGCGCCCAGCACCAGCAGGGTGTCGTCGGCCCGGATCTGTGCCTTGCGCACGAGGCCGTGGTACACGGTCAGGTAGGCCATGCCCAGGCAGGCCGCCTGGTCGAATCCGACGTTGCCGGGAAGCGCGACGAGATTCCGCGCAGGCACTACGACGTATTCGGCCCGGCCGCCCCAGCGGTGCACGCCGAGCAGCAACCACGCGCGACAGTAGTTCTCGCCGGCGCCGGCGAGGCAGAAGTCGCATTCGCCGCAGGCGATGATCGGCTCCACGCCGGCGCGCTGGCCGATCAATGAGGCGTCCACGCCGACGCCGACCGCCACGACCTCGCCCGCCGGATCGCTGCCGCTCACGTGCGGCAGCGGGATCGGAAGCCTGAACGTGCCCGAGCGGACCATCGTGTCCGGACCGTGGTTGAGCGTGACCGCCCCGACCTTGACCACGACCTCGCCGGGGCCCGGCGAGGGATCCGTCACGTCGTCGTACCGGAGCACCTCCGGGCCGCCGTGCGTATCGAACAGTGCCGCCTTCATCGAGCGTCATCCTCCTCGCGCGTTCGGGAGCGGAGGTACGTCCACAGCCGCCCGAGAATCTCGGGATCCACGCTACGCCAGGCGGCGACCTCGGCGTCGGACAGCGCATGGGCGCTCCCGGCGGCCGCCGCTGCGAGATTGACGCCGGCGCTGGCCTCGAGGACGAGCATGCGCGCGGCCGCGATGCCCGGCGTGGAGCCCACGGTGACAGCGCCGTTGCCGCGCAGCACGATGGCATCGCCGTCGCCCAGCGTCGCCGCGACGGCCGCACCGAGCTCTCGATTGCGGACGAGCGTCGCGTCGTCGTGGAGCGGGACGGTCGCTCCCACGAATGCGCCCTGCCCGTGCAGAGCCCGGATCGCGACGCCTGCGCCGGCCGCCGCGTTGACAGCCCGCGGCTGGGCCCGGCAGATCCCGCCGACCTCCGGGCGGCGCCGGTAGATCTCGAGGTGGATCCAGGCCTCCTTGGGTGCGCCGGACGGCAACTCGGCCGCATCCAGCGGGACGTCGACGAGCGCGTCTCCCGCCCTCAGCCAGCCGAGCGGCTGGGGTGGCGTCAGCGCGAGCGCGGTCCCAGTGCGCGCCGAAACGTGGCCGAACGCGTCCACGAGACCCTCCCTCGCCAGCATCTGCGCGGCCGGGATCACCTCGTCTGCGCTCATCGGCTCATACGACTACGAGCGCCTTGCGGAATGATCGTAGTCACACACGCTCATTCCGCAAGCCGCTCTAGTGCCCGGGCGGCCTCGGCAGCGAGCGGCGTTCCGTAGGTCAGGTAGGTCTCGGGCATGTCGGAGCCCCACATCTCCAGGCCGAGCGACGCCGTCTCCGTGTCCCAGCGGAGCGCCTGCCAGTCGGGCGCGAAGAGCAGCAGGCCGCCCGTCCACACCTCGATGCGATGGCCGGACGGCTCGAAGGCATAGAGGAAGATCGCGCCGCTCGTGCCGTGGGTGCCGGGCCCCCATTCGAGCTTGTAGCCGGCGTCGACCAGCAGCGTCGCCGCGCGGATCAGCTGATCGGGCGAGTCGAGGAAGTAGGCGACGTGGTGCAGGCGGTCGCCATCCTGGTTCTTGTTGCGCATGAACGCCACCTCGTGCGAGACGTTCGTCTTTGCGAGCCACGAGCCCATGCGCTCCCCGCCCAGCTCGACGTAGTAGTTGTGCCGGATCCCGAGGACGTCCGAGAACCATTCCTGCTCGGCGCGGACGTCGTCGACCAGGAAGTTGGCGTGGTCGAAGCGGCGCGGCGCAATGCCCTTGCCGGTGTAGCGCTGCGGGTGGCTCGGCAGCTGCGAGATGAGCGCCGGATCTGCGCAGCTGAACCTCTCGACCTCCCAGTACAGCTCGACCGGAATGCCCGAGCCCGGGCTCCTGAAGCGCAGGCTGTCACCGTGGCCGGTCGAGCCCTCGAGCCAGTCGACCTCGAGGCCGAGCGACTTCAGCTCGCGCTCGTGCTGCTTGAGATCATCGGGGCCCTGCACGCGCCACGCGACATGACCGAAGCCGGACTCGCGCGCGCGCGTGAGTACGAGCGTGTGGTGATCCCAGTCCTGCCACGCCCGCAAGAAGACCTGGTCGTCGGTCTCGCCGCTGACGAAGAGGCCCACCGCGTCGGTAAAGAACTCGCGCGAGGCCTCGAGATCCCGGACGCGCAGCTCCGCGTGCCCGATGTGCGCGATCGCCATGTCCCTACGCCTCCTTCGTGCCCCGGCGCGCGCTCGGGGCGATGCCGTCGAGGCCGTCGATCTTGATTGTGATCGCCTTCGGCTCGGTGAAGAACTCCCGGGAGAACGCACCGCCCTCTCGCCCGAGACCGGACCGCTTTGTGCCGCCGAACGGTGCTCGCAGATCGCGCACGAAGAAGCAGTTGACCCAGACGACGCCCGAATCGAGCGCGGCGGAGACGCGGTGCGCGCGCGACAGGTTCTCCGTCCAGATCATGGCGGCGAGACCGTAGTCGGTGCCGTTGGCGAGCTCGATCGCCCCCTCCTCGCTGTCGAACGCCGTTGCCACGAGGACGGGCCCGAAGATCTCCTCCTGCCAGGCCCTGCTCTGGTCCGGCACGCCGGTCACGATCGTGGGGGAGAGGTAGAAGCCGCTCTGCAGCTGGGGATCGGAGGGCCGGTTGCCGCCGGTGACGACGTCGCCCCCGTCCGCGATCGCGAGCTCGATGTACGACTCGACCTTGGCGCGGTGCTCCTCGCTCACGAGCGGGCCCAGCTTGGTCGCCTCGTCGAGCGGATGGCCGATCTGCAGCGCGCGCGCCGCGGCGGCGAGGCGGTCGAGGAACTCGTCGTGGATCGAGCGCTCGACCAGCAGTCGGCTGCCGGCCAGGCAGACCTCGCCCTGGTTGCCGAAGATGCCGCGGATCGTGCCGGCGACGGCCTTGTCGAGATCGGCGTCGGCGAACACGAGATTGGGCGACTTGCCGCCGAGCTCCAGCGACACGTTCTTGAGGTCGGAGGAGGCAGCCCGCATGATCGCCTGCCCCGTCTGGGAGGCCCCGGTGAACGTGATGAGGTCGACGCGCGGGTCCCGGACGAGGAAGTCGCCCGCCGCATCAGGGCCGAACCCGTGCACCACGTTGAGCACCCCGGGTGGGAGGACCTCGGCCGAGATCTCGCCGAGGATGGCAGCCGTGGCCGGGGACTCCTCCGCCGGCTTGAGCACCACCGTGTTGCCGAATGCGAGCGCAGGGGCGACCTTCCACGATGCGAGCATCAGGGGGAAGTTCCACGGGGAGATCGCGACCGCGACGCCCTTGGGCTCGTAGCGGGTGTACGTGAGATGGCCCGGCATCGGATGCAGCTCGCTCGACGAGGCGAGATCCTGGAAGTCGGCGAAGAAGCGGAAGTTGCGCGCGACGCGCGGCAGGTCGTGATCGCGCGACTCGCCGATCGGCTTGCCCATGTCGCGCGTCTCCGCCACCGCGATCTCGCCGGCCCGCTCGTCGATCCGGTCGGCCAGGCGGTTCAGCAGCCGGCGCCGCTCGGCGGTCGCCATGCGCGGCCAGGGGCCCTCGTCGAAGGCCCCCCGCGCCGCGGTCACCGCCCGGCGCGCGTCCTCGCGCCCGCCCTCGGCGGCATTCGCGTACGCGAGCCCCTCGGCAGGATCGACGGTCTCGAAGGTCTTGCCGTCGGCCGAATCGACCAGCTCGCCGCCGATGGTGTGCTTGAACGAGGTGATCACCTCAGATGGCCAGGTCGCCTGCGTCGGCCGCAACCACGCTGCCGGTCATGATCGCCGAGAGGTCGCTCGCGAGGAACAGCGCCACCCGCCCGATCTCGTCCTCGGTCGCAATCCGGCCCAGGGGCAGCCGAGACCCGTACAGCACATGCGGATCCCCCACGTTGCCGAAGGCTTCGGTGAGTACCGGCTTCTGCGCCATCATTCCCGGCGTCGCGACCATCGTCGGCGAGATCGAGAGCACGCGGATCCCGTGCTGCCCGAGTTCCACCGCGAGGCTCTTGGTCAGGGCCTCGATGCCGCCCTTCGAGGCGACGTAGTGCGCGAAGCCCGGCGCCGGCACCTTCTGCGTCGTGGTCGACTGGATGTTGATGATGACGCCGCCCTTGCCGGCTGCGACCATCCGCTTCGCCGCCGCCCGCGCGCCGTGGAAGGTGCCCGTGAGGTTGATGCCGATCATCCGGCCCCACTCCGCATCTGAGAGGCTCGCCGCGACCTGGAACTCGTCCGCTTGCACGGGGTAGACGCCGGCGATGTTCGCCCAGACGTCAAGCCCGCCGAGTTCGGACACCGCAGTGTCGGCGGCGGCCTCGACGTCGCTTACGTCGCGGACGTCGACCCTGCGGTACAGCGTCGGCACGCCGTAGGCGTCGGCAAGCTCCTGCGCCGCGCGAGGGCCGAGCTCGTCGTCGACGTCGGCGAGGAGCACCGCCGCGCCGGCTTCGGCGAAGCGCCGGGAGATCCCCAGGCCGATCCCCTTGGCCCCGCCGGTCACGACCGCGACGCGTCCCGCGAGCGAAATCAAGTCCGCGATCGGCGGAAGGTCGAGATTCGGCTGGGCCATGCGGCTCTCCTCGTGTCTGAATACAGTTGGTGGCCGGAATCTGGCAGGGGTCCCGGCTTTGCTTGACCGGTGGCTGCGACCTGTATACATTATCGTATCGCGTTAGGCAAATACGACACTCAGTTACAGAGATGGAGGCGCGCGTGTTTCTGACCATGATCATCACCCTGCGGCGACGCCGCGCCATTCCGCTCGACCTGTTCTTCGCCTACTGGGTCAACGCTCATGCGGCGCAGATCGCGAGCCGCCTGCCGGGCATCCACGACCTCTGGTTGCACGAGCTCTCGTACGAGTCGGGGCTGATCTGGCCGCGTCTCGGCGGAATCGGGTTCGAGCTTCCCGAGCAGGACCGCTTCGAGGGCATTCCCGAGCCGGCCTTCGCGAGCGAGGAGGGTGTCGGGCAGTTTCTGGGCGCGATGACGCCGCTGATGGACGACGAGGCCAACATCTTCGAGGAGACGATCGCGTATCAGTCGCTCGGCGGGAACTCGAAGACCTACGTGGATCGCACCGACGATGCGCGCGGCGGCACCGGGCTGCTCAGGTTCATGCTGTTCTTCCAGGCGCGCGAAGGAGTCGCAGGCGAGGCGTTCCGCGAGTTCATGTCGGAGACGTTCGCGCCCGGGCTGGCGTCCTCGGAGTACGTGTTCAAGCTCCGCCAGCACCTCTTCGAGCCGTACACCGATGACTACGGCGGAATGGACGCGCGCGGGCTCTCCCATGCGAAGGCGCCCGAGAAGCAGTACCAGGCGATGTGCGAGATCGCGTTCGCGAACGCGCTCGAGCTCGGCAAGCTCACGAGCTCGGACACCTGGACGCAGCTCGCCGCGGCGTTGCCGCAGTACGCGAGCGGTTGCCACGCCTTTGGCGTCGGCGCGACCCACAGACTGCGCCGCGACGGAGAGCTGACGCTCGACGGCCTGCGCACGCCGATGGTCGCCGATCTGATCAGGCGTGTCGGCGCGGCGAGTCAGCTCGAGCCGGCGGTCACCGACCTCGTGCTCGGCCGTGCTCGGGAGGCCGTGCTCAACTGACGCGAAATCGCTAGACCGGAATCCTGCCCGCGTTCTGGGCCAGCCAGGCGTCGAAGTCCTGGAGCTCGGGATTGAGCGCGCGGGCGAGGTCGAGGTCGCGCGGGCCTACGAAGTCGGCCTCGAAGTCGCGCTTGAACTGGAACATGTTCCCGATCTCGTCGGCGCCCGGGAATCCGAAGCTGCGAAAGACATCGGGATCGATGTCGTTATAACGAACCTCCTCCCCGAGCGCGCGCGAGAGCTTGGCGGCCATCTCGCGGCACGTCGGGTGCTCGCCGGCCACGGACACGGTCTTGCCGATGTACTCCGGGCCGCGCTTGAAGATGCCGAGCGCGGTCTTCCCGATGTCCTCGACGGCGATCCCCGAGAAGCGGCTGTCGCCCATCGGATACGTGAGGGCGAGCACGCCGTCCTCGCCGCGCCGCGGTCCGAGGCCAAAGTAGATGAGGTTCTCCCAGAAGGCAGCCGTGCGCAGGAAGGTGGTGGGCACTCCCGCCGCGCGGAACGCTTCGTCGGCCTCCTCCTTGCCGTCGAAGTGGGGCACCTTGTACTTCCCCTGGAGCGTCGGCATGCGGTCGTCGGTCACGAAGCGCCGCGTGTCCTCGAGCGTCGACCAGACGACGTGCTGAACGCCGGCTGACCTGGCGGCGCGGGCCATCGTCGTCGCGTGCCGGAACTCCGTCTCGGTCGACATGTCGGCCCAGAAGAACGTGACGCAGAACGCCCCGTACGCGCCGGCGAACGCCGCCTCGACGGTGGCGGGATCCTCGAGGTCGGCCGTGACGACATCGACATTCGCAAGCGCCGAGAGCGCCTGGGCCCCGGCCGAGCTCGGGTCGCGCGTGAGGGCGCGGGCGCGGAACTCTCCGGAGGCGTCGTTGGCAATGGCGCGGACGAGCCCACCGCCCTGGGCCCCGGTCGCACCGACGACTGCAATCGTCTTCTGCTCGGCCATGGCTAGAGGGAGGCCGGCTTGATGTTGGCATTGAGGCGGAAGACGTTGTCGGGGTCGTACGCGGCCTTGATGCGGGCCAGGCGGCCGTAGTTCGATCCGTAGGCGGTGCGCACGCGGTCGTCGCCCTCGTCCTCCGAAAGATCGTTCACGTAGACGCCTCCACTCGCGAACGGTTGAATCGCGCTCCAGGTCTCGCGCGCCCATTCGACGTTCTCGTCGTTGTCGGCGGGATCGTCCCAGAGGGCGTAGATGCCGACGGCGACCGCGCTGCCGTCGCGGTGCGGGAACGCGGTCGCATCCGCGGGGACGCGACCCGCGGCCCCGTTGACGGGGATGAAGAGCATGAGCGAACGCGGGGACGGGGTGCGCGCATACGCGCCGACCGCGGCGTCGATGACGTCGTCGCTGAGACCCTTGACGTAGTCCGCTTTCCAGTAGTTCTGAACACCCGTTGGCATCAGCTGGTCGAGCAGGCTCTGCTGGACGACGTACGGGAGCGGCCCGAGCCGGTCATGTACCGGCGAGCCGAAGTCCTTGAGTGGTGCGAGCGCGCGCTCGCCATCCTTGAGCGACCCGCAGTGGGCCGCGGCGACTGCGACCACCGGACCGTGCGGAGAGGGCAGCAGACCCGCGTAGCACGTGACCTCGTCCGGTGCCGAGGCGTAGAACTCGCGGTAGAACCGCAGCACCTCACGCGCGTCGTGCAACTCGTGGAACACCCCGCCGCCCGTGATCACGGGCCCGACGGGATGCAGCGCGTATTCGAACGACGTGACCACGCCGAAGTTGCCGCTGCCGCCGCGGATCGCCCAGAAGAGGTCGTGATTCTGATCGGCGCTCGCGGTCAGCAGCTGTCCGTCGGCCGTGACGACGTCCGCCGACAGCAGGTTGTCGATCGTCATCCCGTACTTGCCGGCGAGCCAGCCGAAGCCGCCGCCGAGGGTCAGGCCGGCGATCCCCGTATCTCCGACGGTTCCGCCGGTGGTCGCGAGGCCGAAGGCCTGCGTCTCGTGGTCGAACTCCACCCAGCGGAGGCCGGGCTCGGCGCGCACCGTGAGTGATGCGGAGTCGACGCGGATCCCCTTCATCGCCGAGAGGTCGATCACCATCCCGTCGTCGCAGGTCGAGAGGCCGGCCACGTTGTGCCCTCCGCCTCGCACAGCGACGCGGAGCCCCCGCTCGCGGGCGAAGCCGAGGGCCGCGATCACGTCGGCGGCGCCGGTGCAGTGCGCGATCAGCGACGGCCGCCTGTCGATCATCGCGTTCCAGACGCGACGGGACTCGTCGTAGCCGGCGTCGGTGTCGCTGACGAGCCGTCCACGGAAGCGTTCGAGCTCCGGGGTCACCGTTGCCATGTGTCCTCCTTCGTGGGTGCAGCTGCCCGAGGTTTGGCACAAGATGCGTACATCTTTTCGTCCAGTAATCCTGGTATGTATCCTATCTCGGGCACGGCGTCAACCCGTCAACCATGCTCAAACTAGCGGAATATCCACCATTCAAGGCAGCTTTTCCCATTCTGGCCGCGCGGCTCCGCATGGTTGACGCGAGTGTCCTAATGCGTTAGTGTCGCATCGCAAATGTATGCAGATGTGCTTACATGGCTGGTCTCGTCCCTCGACCCGAAGTGAAAGGGAGGTCTGGTGCACACGACTGAGAAGAGGCGGCGAGGCGCGCCGAAGCGCTCCGTCGCAGCGGCACTCGTTGCCGCCGCACTCGCGGCCGGCGTGGCGGCATTCGCCGGCACGAGCGCCTCGAGCGCAAAGGGCACGGCGGGCGCGGCCGATCACGTATCGATTTCGATGGAGCTCGTGCTCACGGGCGTGCAGTTCGCCCAGGACGCGTCGCTCGGGATGAAGACTGCCGCGGCGGACGCGGGCAACACCACGATCACGATCACCGGCCCGCCCTCCATCAATCCCGTGCTCGCACAACAGCACGTGACGAGCGCCGTCGCCCAGTCGCCGGACGGCATCGGGATCGATCCGTTCACCCCGGACCTGTGGGGCCGCACGCTCAAGACCGTGAGCGGGCAGGTCAAGAACATCCTGCTCATGAACGACAAGCCGGTCATCTCGCCGTCGCAGCTCGGCTCTGCCGCCGTCAAGACGTACGTCGGCATCTCGGACGCCAACTACGCACGAGCGCTCGCCACCGCCGCGATCAAGGGCGGCAAGCTCGTGCCGAGCACGACCGGCGAGGTCCTGCTCGGCCAGTGCGTGCCGGGCAGCACGGGCGTTCTTGCGGAGCGCAACACGGCGTTCCTGCAGGTCATCCACAAGCTCTTGCCCAAGACGAAGGTCATCCAGTTCAACTCCCAGGTCGTGCCCGCGAAGAACACGGCAGCCTGGACTTCGGAGCTGACTGCCCATCCGAAGGCCGTGCTCGCGATCGGCGGCTGCGACCAGGACGGGACGAGCCTCTATCTCGTCAAGAAGAAGCTCGGCCTGAAGGTCGCGGCGGGCGGCATCGATCTCACGCCCGAGGCGATCAAGGGCGTTGCGGACGGCACCCTGGCGGCCACGCTGGTCGACGACTACTTCGTCCAGGGTTACGTCGCTGCGTCGCTGCTCATCAACGCGGCTCGCGGCAAGCCGCTGCCCGTGGGCTGGATCGACACCGGCTACACGCTCGTGACCAAGGCGAACGTGGCCTCCATCAAGGCCGCAGCTGCCTCCGACAAGGCGGCAATCGCCTACTGGACGCCGAAGGCCAAGGCGATCCTGAGGAACCTCAAGCCCCAGCCGTTGAAGGCAGCCTGGGGCGGGCTGACCAACTGATGCCCGCCTCGGCCTGACGCCGAGGCTTCACCGGCCCCGGTCGCGCCGCCGACTTTCCTACCGGCGTG
>JALYLC010000620.1 GCA_030774435.1 Actinomycetota bacterium | reverse complement strand
CAGCGCAGCAGCGGCGAGCCGTGCGCGCCCGAGCCGCCCGAGCGAGAGGCCGCTGACGCGGTGGCGCAAGCCGAGCACGCGCTCGAGGTCGCCGTCGACGTCCAGCGAGCCTGATACCCACGCACGGCCGAGACCGAGCTGGTTGGGCGCGCGCAGGAAATGCGCGATCGCCTGTTCGTCGCGTATCAGCACGACCGGCGCGTCGGGATCGCCACGCGCCACGACCGTGCTGTCATCCCAGAAGCGAACGGTGACGGGCAGCTCGCCGAGCGTGGCCGCGAGCACCTTGAGGCCATCGACCCTGGATGCGACCGTGCGCGCCCGACGCCGCTCCGTGCGGCTCTCCGGCCGATCCGTCGCCGTCTCGTCGACGCCGTGCGCCGACCGCTCGCTGTGCATCTTGCAGGCCCTCACGTACCGCCGCCTGCACGGGGTTTGGGTGAAAGGCGGCAGCACGAGCGACGCTAGCGCGCCGGCACGCTCAGGTCAACGGCGGTGCCGCCGAATTACCGGAGGCTGTGCGGGGACCGCCCCGGTCCCCGCACATCCTCCGGCTATCTCACTCCGCTGCGTCAGCCGCAGCCGGAGTTGTCCCCGCAGTCACGGCACGTGTAACACGAGCCGGTGCGGATCTTGCGGCCGCCGCACTTCGCGCATTCCTGGGCGTCTTCCCAGGCGTTGAAGAGCGCGCGCTGGCCGGCGGACTGAATCGGGACGACGGCGCGCGCCTCGCCGGCCTCGGGAGAGGAGACGAGATCGCCGTACATCGTGCCGTCTGCGAGCGGCTCGGCCTCGGCCGGCATGCCCTGGAGGCGGGCCCGCACCTCGGCGGACATGATCCCGAGCTCGGCCTGCGTGTCGGCGTCGAGGAACTTCTTGCCGAGCCACCGGAAGATGTAGTCGACGAGCGACTTGGCCACCCGGATGTCCGGATCGTTGGTCAGGCCGGACGGCTCGAAGCGCATGTGGCTGAACTTCGAGACGTAGACGTCGAGCGGCACGCCGTACTGCAGGCCCAGCGAGACCGAGATCATGAGCGCGTTCATGAGCCCGGCGAGCGTCGTGCCCTCCTTGGCGATGTCGACGAAGACGTCGCCCGGCGTGCCATCGGGGAAGAGGCCGACGTGGATGTAGCCCTCGTACTCGCCGACCTGGAACTTGCGGCCGATCTCCATGCGCTCGATCGGCATGGTCTTCCGCACCGGCTTGTTCACCAGCTCGGACTGCTTGGCGCCCATCGGCTGGGCGACCTTGCAGTTGTCGCGGTAGATCGCGAGCGCCTTGACGCCCATCTTCCAGGAGTCGAGGTAGAGCTTGGCGACGTCCTCGACCGTGGCCGACTCCGGCATGTTGGCGGTCTTCGAGATCGCCCCCGAGATGAACGGCTGCACGGCGCCCATCATCGAGACGTGGCCGTTGTAGTCGATCGCCCGATCGCCCATCGCGCAGTCGAACACGGCCAGGTGCTCGGGCTTGATCGCCGGCGCGCCGACGACCGTGTTGCGGTCGGCGATGTGGGCGACGATCGCCTCGCCCTCGACCTGGCTGTAGCCGAGCACCTGGAGCGCCAGCGGCACGGTGCCGTTGACCATCGTGAGCTCGCCGCCGCCCACCAGGCGCTTGGTCTTGACCAGCGAGAAGTCGGGCTCGACGCCGGTGGTGTCGCAGTCCATCAGGAACGAGATCGTCCCCGTGGGCGCGAGCACGGTGGCCTGCGCGTTGCGGTAGCCGTGGGCGCGACCCAGCTCGAGGGCCTCGTCCCAGGCGCCGCGAGCTGCGTCGACGAGGTCGTCGGCGATCGTCTCGCGGTCCTCGATGTTGCCCACCGCCGCGCGGTGCTTCTCGATCACGCGCACCATCGGCTGGCGGTTGCGCTCGTACTCGGAGAACGGGCCCATGCGCGCGGCGATCTCGGCCGACTTGCGGTAGGCGCGACCCGTCATGAGCGCGGTGATGGCGGCGGCGTGGGCGCGGCCCTCATTCGAGTCGTAGGGCAGGCCACGCGCCATCAGTAGCGCGCCGAGGTTGGCGTAGCCGAGCCCCAGCTGGCGCATCTTGTGCGCGTTCTCGCCGATCTGCTCGGTCGGGTACGACGAGTTCGAGACCAGGATCTCCTGCGCCGTGAAGACGACGTCGACGGCGTGCTTGAAGCTCTCGACGTCGAACTCGCCGTCGGCCTGCCGGAAGCGCATCAGGTTGAGGCTGGCGAGGTTGCAGGCCGAGTTGTCGACGTGCATGTACTCCGAGCACGGGTTGGACGCGTTGATGCGACCCGTGTTCGGGCACGTGTGCCAGTCGTTGATGATCGTGTCGAACTGGATGCCCGGATCGGCGCAGCGCCAGGCCGCATCGGCGATCTGGTGCATGAGGTCGCGTGCGCGCACGGTCTTGACGACTTCACCGGAGGTGCGCGCCGTCAGGTTCCAGTCGCGATCGGCCTCGACCGCGCGCATGAACTCGTCGGTCAGGCGCACGGAGTTGTTGGCGTTCTGGTACTGGATGGAGGCCCAGTCCGGCGAGTCCAGCGACATGTCGTAGCCGGCCTCCTGGAGCGAGCGCGCCTTCTCCTCCTCGCGCGACTTGCACCAGATGAACTCCTCGATGTCGGGGTGATCGACGTCGAGCACGACCATCTTGGCCGCCCGGCGCGTCTTGCCGCCCGACTTGATGGTGCCGGCCGAGGCATCGGCCCCGCGCATGAACGAGACCGGCCCCGAGGCGTAGCCGCCCTTCGAGAGCTGCTCCTTGGAGGAGCGCACGCGCGAGAGGTTGATGCCGGAGCCGGATCCGCCGCGGAAGATGCGACCCTCTTCGACGATCCAGTTGAGGATCGAGTCCATCGAGTCGTCGATCGAGAGGATGAAGCAGGCGGAGCACTGCGGCCGCTCTTCAAAGCCGACGTTGAACCAGACGGGAGAGTTGAACGCTGCGTACTGGTTGACCAGGAGGTGCTTGAGCTCGGCATGGAAGGCGTCGGCCTCGTCGGCGTCGGCGAAGTAGCCGTCCTTGCGGCCCCAGCCCGTGATCGTGTCGACCACGCGGGAGATCATCTGACGCACCGAGCGCTCGCGCTGCGGCGATCCGAGCGGTCCGCGGAAGTACTTCTGAGCGACGATGTTGGTGGCCGTGGCCGACCAGAAGATCGGGAATTCGACCTCGCGCTGCTCGAACGCGGGCCCGTCCTTGCCGGGGATGAGGGCGTCGCGGACCTCCCATTCGACCTCGTCGTAGGGGTCGATGCCCGGGCGCGTAGTGCGCCGGGTGATGCCAATCGAACGGGTCGTGTCGAGCGGGATCTGCGCCTCGTCGGTCGCGGTCGCGGCCGTTGTTTCCGTCGTCGCCAAGAGTCCATCCCCTCCTTTGATGGGGTCTAAATTCTATCAGCTAGAGAAGCGTCGAGCGAACAAGTGTTCGCCCGTCGGAATCCAGTGATTCGAGCTCGTGCTGAAACTCGTCCGGGGTCTCGAACGACCGGTAGACGGACGCAAATCTGATGTACGCGACGCCGTCGAGCTCGCGCAGATGCAGCAGCGCAGCTTCGCCGATCGCCTCGGACGGGACCTCCGACTGGCCGTCGCTGCGGAACCCCGCCTCGACGGCCACGACGATGCGCTCGATCTGGTCGAGCGCCACCGGACGCTTGACGCAGGCGCGCTCGAGGCCGCGCAGGAGCTTGGAGCGATCGAACGGCTGGCGGCTGCCGTCGCGCTTGACGACCCACAGGGTCGACTGCTCGAGGCGCTCGAAGGTCGTGAAGCGCGCGTGGCACTCGAGGCACTCGCGGCGCCGGCGGATGGCCTCGCCGGCGTCGCTCACGCGCGACTCGAGCACGCGCGTCTCGCCCACGCCGCAGGCCGGGCAGATCATCTGCCCACCACTAGATCCAGCGTTGCGGCTCCCCCAGGCACGCCAGATACAGTGGCAGGGGCGTCGGACGGAGACTCATCCGGCTTGGTTAGGCCAGAATCAGCCCTTCGTCTGGGGCTCGTTTCTGGGTCCTTTGGGTAGGCCCAGAGG
>JALYLC010000619.1 GCA_030774435.1 Actinomycetota bacterium | reverse complement strand
TGGCATGGTCCGACAGCGTCGCTCTCATCGCGCGTCTGGCGCCTGACGCGCACATCGTGCCCGCGGCGGTCACCGGTGTGCTGTCCGCGCGTGCGTTCGCTCACCCGCTGACGCGCATCAGACGAACGCCGCGCGATCGTCAGCGCGTCGCGACGCTCCTTCAGATGATCGACCCGGGTCTGCGAAGCGTGCGTGCGCGCATCGCGTTCGGCGCGCCACTCGTGGCCGGGCGCGATGTCGTTAGCGCGGTACTCCCGGCGCGCGTGCGTGACCTCATTGCCGAGACGACCACCGCCGCGTAGCACCCCGCCCCGTATCCTCTGGGGAGGAGCGGAAGGTGAAGCGAGCGCCTCTCAGTCCCGATGAGTCGACCCGGCGCGACCAAGTGCGGCGCGTCCTGGACGTACTTGTCATCGCCATACTCGTTTCCGCCGCTCTCGTCGCGGTGGGGGCCCTCTTCAGCGGCAGCTGGAGAACCTGGGCCATCGCGATCATGGTCCTGGCATTCGCGGTGCTGCTTCACATCTGGCCCCGACGGGTCCTGGCCCACGGTCGCGTGGAGTTGGCCGTGACGATCATGGCCCTCGGCAGCTCGGTCCTGATCCTCGGCGGCGCTTCTCAATCCGTCCAGCGCGCTCAGCGCCGCGACCGCGCTCTTGATCCCGATCATGGCGGCCGTGCCGTACCTTGATGTCAAGTCGCTCCGTCGACTGGTGCTCGTCGCCTGGGCGGCCAGCACCGGCACCGCGACCGCGAGCGTGCTTCTGGATCCCGCGGCTGCCACTGGCGAATCGGGATTGCCTCGGATCTGGAGCTCCGCACTCATCTACGGTCTGGTGCTCTTCCTCTTCTATCAATCGAGCGTGAAGTTGAAGGAATCGAGCAACGAATTCCGCAGACTCTTCAGTCTTTCGTCCGATCTCGCCGAAGCGGCCGACCCCGGACTTCTCGGCGATCTCGTCGCCCGCCATCTCGCCGAGGCGACCGGCATGGACGACTGCGTGATGTACGAGCTTGCCTCGGAGACGGGCCGGCTCACCGTGTTCGGGTCGCATCCCGTCGAGCGCTCGTTGCAAACGGGTCCAGAGTCGCTGGCGGAACGGCCGATGCTCGGGCGCGTCACGCACGATCGGTTGCGCGTCGTCGTTGACGTCGCCAGCGAGCAGGCGGACCCGACGGAACGAGCGCGCCTGCGCGCACTCGGCCGCAGGGTCATGCTCCTGATCCCGCTCGTCGCGCACGCGGATCCGGTCGGCGTCGCAGAGCTGACCTCCACGCAAAACCGATCCGTCGATGAGCGGCGGCTCGCGCTCGCCAGCACACTCGCATTCGAGGCCGCAATGGCGATCGAGAACGGGCGTCTCTACCAAGAGCTGCGTGAGCGCTCGCACACGACTCGCTCACGGGTCTTGCGAACCGAAGCTTGTTCTTCGATCGCGTGGGTCACGCCATCGCGAGGCTAGGGCGCCAGCCCGGCGCGCTGATCGCGGTGCTCTTCATCGACCTCGACAACTTCAAGAACGTGAACGACACCCTCGGCCACGCACGCGGCGATCGCCTTCTCGCCGTCGTGGCGGAGCGACTCAAGACCGTGGTGCGCGCGTCGGACACGGTCGCCCGCCTCGGGGGCGACGAGTTTGCGCTGCTACTCGAAGACCTGACGTCCGCTGATGGAGCACGCGTCGTAGCCGAGCGCGCCATGAGCATGCTTGCGGACCCGTTCGATCTGGCGGGTGAGTCCGTTAGCGTGGGCGCGTCGATCGGCGTCGCGTTACGAACGGATGGAACCGCAGGGCCCGGTGAGCTCATCAATGAAGCAGATGCGGCGATGTACGAAGCGAAGCGCGCCGGTAAGCGCCGCGTCGTCGTCTCGACGCCCGTATCCTTGAAGGGCGGCCCGGTCGCCTAGTGGTCCAGGGCGCTTCCCTTTCAAGGAAGAGGTCAGGGGTTCGAATCCCCTCCGGGCTACACGACCGCGTGGATATTGCCTCGCGTCGCTGTAGCGCATCCTCCCACACGTGCGCGGGCTGGATAGGGCTATCGTCCGTCGGTCAATCGACCAATTGCCAAGGGGGGAGCGATGCGATTCACATCACGAACGCGTCAAGGTCTCGTCGTTGCCATGCTCGCATTCGTCGTCACGCTCGCGACCGCGACATTCGTCTTTGCGGACACGATCTCCACGTTCTCGGCTTGCCTCACTTCAGGGGGCATCCTTACCCGAGTGACGGTCAGTCCAGAGACGGCAAAAGCGTGTTCTCCCGCTGAGACCGAGGTCAGCTGGAACAGCACGGGTTCGAACGGTGCAACTGGCGCCACTGGTGCGACCGGTGCGACTGGACCAATGGGCGCGACCGGACCAGCAGGGCCGGCCGGCGCCACGGGTGTCACGGGCGCCACCGGTCCAGCCGGACCCACCGGAGCGACCGGGGCGACAGGTCCGCAGGGTCTGTCCGGCCTGTCAGGATTCGAAGTCGTCGAACATGCGGAGGCGGCTGGCACTTCCGTCTTTGTCAACTCGATCGCCGTTTGCCCCGCCGGAAAGCGGCTGATCGGCGGTGGCTTCTCGGTCCTGGGGAGCGTCGGCGACGCGGAAGGCGACGGGCCCCGCGTGCTCACGAGCCGGAAGTGGAATGGCGAAAGCTGGATCGTGCAGACGGTCGTTCCCAATGACTTCGTTGGGCGCGACTACTCAGTGTTCGCCTACGCGCACTGCGTGAACATGTAACGACGCAAGGGGCCCGGCGCGTAGCCGCCGGGCCCCTCGTTCCGCCATGGTGTTGCGCGGGCGCGGGTGATATCCGCGCACGACTCTCAGCGAACGTGGACCTGCCGCCCGCCTCGTTCTCTCTCGTAGCCCCGCGCGAGCGGGGACAGCCCGACGAGCGCGAGCAGTTCGGCTAGCGCGAGGTACGCGTCGAGCAGCGCCTCACCGGCGAAGAGAGCGACCACGCCGCCGAGCGCCAGGAAAGGCGCCAACGGGATACCCATCTTTCGAGCACTCGAGCCATGGCGGGCAAGGAGCACGGCGGTAGCTGTGCCGTTCGGGGCTACCCGCCCGCGATGGCACCGATCACGAGGAAGGGTTCCTTCCCGGAGACGACGTCGTCCGGCAATGGGGCATCAGGCGACTCGTGTGAAAGATCCTGTTGGCACGCGAAGAACCGTATGAATGCGCGGCGCTCCCGAGTCGTGTGGTCACGAATGGTGCCCCGCAGCATCGGATAGGCGGTCTCCAGTGCGTCGAGGACAGCGCGCTGCGTCACCGTGCCCTTCACGTCGAGCGCGACCTCGTTGCCGACGCGCGCGAGCGTCCGCAGATGATGCGGAAGCACGACGTGGATCATCGCAGCGTCTGCACCTCCA
>JALYLC010000618.1 GCA_030774435.1 Actinomycetota bacterium | reverse complement strand
CATATAAAGGGGTCAGACCCCTTTATATGCACGGCCGTTTCTCGCTACGCAGCCGGGTCGGAACCCTCCATGAAGGGCAGGAGATCGCGCGAGGTCGCGGCTCCGTCGAGGCACCCGAACGTCCCGTGCTCGTGCACGTCCCTGGCCGCGCGCAGGAACGCCCCGAGCGCGGTGTTGAAGAGCCCCGAGCCGAGGCTGACGCGGCGGACGCCGGCGGCAGACAGCAATTCGACGCTCGGCCCGCCCGCCAGCGCAAGCACGTTGACAGGCTTCGAGACCGCCGCGCAGACCGTGCGGATGTCCTCGATGTCGCGCAGCCCAGGGGCATAGAGGACGTCGGCGCCGGCCCTGTCGAAGGCCTGCAGCCGCTCGATCGTGTCGTCGAGATCACTCCGGCCGTGCAGGTAGTTCTCGGCGCGCGCAGTCAGCGTGAACGTGAACGGAAGCGCCGCCGCGGCCTCGACCGCAGCCGCGATGCGCTCGATGGCCTGAGCGAGCGGATAGATCGGCTCCCCCGGGTGCGATGTCGAGTCCTCGATCGAGCAGCCCACCAGGCCGGCCGCTGCGGCGCCGCGAATCGTCTCCGCGACGGTCTCCGGGTCGTGGCCGAAGCCGTTCTCGAGGTCGCCGTTGACCGGCAGATCCGTGGCGCCGGCGATCACGGCAGCGTGCTCGAGTGCCTCGTCACGTGAGACCGCGGATGCTCCGTCTCGACGACCCAGGCTGTAGGCGAGCCCGGCGCTCGTCGTGGCGAGCGCCTCGTAGCCGAGTCCGGCCAGGATGCGAGCGGTGCCGATGTCCCACGGGTTCGGCATCACGAAGGCGCCCGGGCCCTCGTGCAGGCGGCGGAATGCGGTGGCGGTCTCTGCGATCGTCACGGCCCGAGCGTAGCGCTCCTTCGGGCTGGCTCGCGCTGCCGGTTTCGACGGCGCCGACTGGGGCATCAGGAGTGCAAACCCACCCCGAAGGAGGACGTCTCATGCCCCCGGCCGGCGTCAAGAAGGGCACCAAGCGGGCCCGCCAGTACCAGCACATCAAGGATTCGCTGAAGGAACAGGGTCGATCCGAGGACACAGCGGAGGAGATCGCCGCGCGCACCGTCAACAAGGAGAGAGCGCGCCACGGCGAGTCCCGGACGGCCTCCAAGACCTCGACAGAGGATCGGCTGTCGTCGGGCGAGCGGGGCGGGCGCCGCTCCGGAACGCGGCGCGAGAAGGGCCGCACGCGCGACCAGCTGTACGCCGAAGCGAAGCACAAGAACGTCAAGGGCCGCTCGCGCATGAACAAGGAGCAGCTGGAGCGCGCAGTCGGCCGCTGAACACGCTCGTGGGGTCTGGCTCCGCCTGGCGGGGTCTGACCCCACATGGCGGAGCCTGACCCCAACCTGTCGAGAGCGCTTCAAACCATCTAGGCATGCAGTAAATCAGCGATGGCGAGGATTTGACGAGCCGCGCCGCACGCACCGTCTCGAAGCGCCCAGACGGTGCAAATGGCCTGGTTGAGCCAACCGCCACCTTGGGGTCAGGCTCCGCCACCTGGGGTCAGACCCCGCCTTGGCGGTGCCAGACCCCGGCTGATTGCCCAGACCCCGGCTGATTGCCAGACCCCGGCTGGTTGCCGGCCCGGAGGGAACGCGGTCGCCTCGCGGCGATCGAGAATTCGCGCGCGGCTAGCCCGTATTACGCAGCGCAGCCGCGATGCCCGCGATGGAGCGCGCGAGGGGCGCGGCCAGGGTCGCGCGCTCCTCGTCCGAGCCCGCGGCGCGGTAGCGCGCCAGCAGGTCGACCTGGATCGCATTCATCGGGTCGACGTACGGGTTGCGAAGGCGGACGGAGCGCTGCAGCGCCGGGTGGCGGTCGAGCAGGCCCTGCTCGTCGACCGCCGCGAGCACCGCGGCCACGATGCGCGCGTGCTCGTCGGCGATCAGCGCCCAGATGCGGTCGCGATCGTCGCCCGCGGGCACGAGCTCGAGGTACTCGCGCGCGATCTCGAGCGACGACTTGGCGAGCGTCATCTCGAGGTTGTCGATGATCGCGCGGAAGAACGGCCACTCGGCGTACAGGCGCCGGAGCTCGTGCACGCCGTCGTCGGTCGCGGCGACGGCGCCGAGCGCGGTGCCGCAGCCGTACCAGGCTGGCAGCAGCGTGCGCGTCTGCGTCCACGAGAACACCCAGGGGATCGCGCGCAGCCCGGCCAGGTAGGCGTGGCTCGACGGGCGGCGCGCCGGCCGCGAGCCGAGCGCCAGCAGGCCGAGCTCATCGACCGGCGTGAAGGCGCGGAAGAACGGCACGAAGCCCGGGTCCTCGTGCACCAGCGCGCGGTAGGTCGCAAAGGCATGCTCGGAGAGCGAGGCCAGCAGCTCGCGCGCGCCCGCCGGGGGCGCGTTGCCCAGCTCGCGGGGGAACGCGGCCAGCAGCGTCGCCGCTACCGCGGCCTCGAGGTTGCGGTAGGCCAGGCCCGGCAGGGCGTACTTGTCCGAGACGGTCTCGCCCTGCTCGGTCAGCTTGAGGCGTCCGGGCGGGTGGCCGGGCGGCTGCGCCAGGATCGCCGCG
>JALYLC010000617.1 GCA_030774435.1 Actinomycetota bacterium | reverse complement strand
CGACGATCGGCACGCTCTTCCTCCTCAGCTTCGTCGGCTCCGGCGTCGTCGGAGCCACGCTGATCATCCCCGTCAGACGACTCGGCCGGAACATCGGCGACCTGATCCTCGTCCTCGCCGCCCTCGGGGGAATTGGGATCGCGCTCGGGTCGCTCGTAGCCCTCCTGATCAGCGAATACACACCGCTGTTCGGATTCATGGAGTCCGGCTACCGACTCGCAGTCGTGCTCACGCTCATCTTCGATACCCTCACAAGCTGCCTCCTGGCACTGTTCGTCGCCACACTCGCGCGGTCAAGACCAGCGCGCCGCGGGCGGCGATCGGCTATCGAGGGGGCGTGATGGGCGGGCGGGTCTTGCCCGATGCAGGCTTGGCCCGCGCTGCGCGCAGCTTTGCAAGGCGCTTGGGATCCAGGGACTGCAGGCGATCGTCGAGTCGTGCGATCGCGATCTGACCGTAGTCGTCGATGAGTCGGTCGATCATCTCGTCGGACCAGGAAGCGATGAGCTCGTCCCGGCTCTTCGTGGCGCGGTAGCGGAACGTCCGTCCCTCGGGCTCGCGCGTGAGGAGGTCACGCGCGTACAGTCGCTGCACGAACGTCAGGACCGTCGTGTACGCGGCGCCCGTCTTCCGCTTCTCGTTGATCGCCGCGTGGATCTCCGGCACGGTCGCGCCTTCCGTCTCCCAGATCACGTTCATGATCTCCGCCTGGGCGGCACCGAGCTCGCTGGCGATCGGGTCCTTGTTCGTCCGCTGATCCGATGGGCGTCGGTCGCTCGGTGGCATGTACTACATCCTAGTCGGAGCTGCCACGGAAGGGCAAGCGAGCGCGCGATGGGGGGCCGGGTTCAGCCGTCGGCTCGCCGGCTGTGCGGCCGCATCAGCTCGCCGTCGTGGTCGCGGCCGGAGCCGCCTTCGAGGTCGCCGCTCGTTCGATCCTTCGCAGCATCCCCTGGAAAATGAGGTGGTGAATCGGGTAGAGCGCGTACCAGTACGCGAGCCCCGCGAGGCCATGGGGGTCGAAGATCGCGGTCTGGCACAGCGTCGATCCGGTCACGTCGCCGTCGACCTCGAATTGCAGCCAGACACGCCCGGGTGCCTTCATCTCGGCCTCGAGCCGTAGGAGGTGATCTTGCTCGAAGGCTTGCACGCGCCAGAAGTCGAGCGTGTCTCCCACGGCGAGGCGAACGGGATCCCGGCGCCCGCGGCGTAGGCCGACGCCGCCTACCAGCTTGTCCATGAGGCCGCGCACCCGCCAGAAGCCGTTTGCGTAGTACCAGCCCGT
This sequence comes from Actinomycetota bacterium, assembly GCA_030774435.1. Classification (GTDB taxonomy): domain Bacteria; phylum Actinomycetota; class Thermoleophilia; order Gaiellales; family JALYLC01; genus JALYLC01. Next base: position 1,011 of record JALYLC010000617.1, on the reverse strand, counting down.
GTTGCCGCCGATGCGCTGGATCGGCGCGAACGCCCGCTCTGGCGATGCGGCGATGCTGATCTTGCGCGATGCGACGGCCCGCTGGCCGAAAGTCACGCCGCCCCAGTTCCGTCCTTGGTGAGCCGAGAGCGCGTCCGACCAGCGGGTCTCGGCGAACTCCCGGTCCTCGTTGGCAAGCGCGCGCTCAATTGCGCGGCGGAATCCCCGTGGCCGGATCGGGAACACCTCGCGGGCTCGTTCGCCGCAGACGATGGTGTCGTTGCGCAGGCTTTCGACGAGCTCGCGGCCGATGCTCGCGTAGAGCGGCGTGACGATGCTCAACCACAACGCGGACACGCGAGGCGTCGCCAGGGGCACCCGGATAAGGGCCCGCCGGAGGCAGGCCTGGCGCGCGTACTCGCGCATGAGGTCGGCGTAGGTGACGCGGTCTGGACCGCCGATCTCGAACACCCGGCTATCGTCGACTTCGAGGTCGAGCGCAGCGAGGAGATACTCGAGGACATCCTCGATCGCGATCGGCTGGGTGCGGGAAACGACCCAGCGCGGTATGAGGAGGACGGGGGAGCGGTCGACGAGCGCGCGCACGATCTCGAAGGACACACTCCCCGATCCGATGATGATCGAGGCGCGAAACTCGACCGTCGGGACGCCCGACCCGCGCAGGATCCGGCCTACCTCGTGGCGGCTCGCGAGATGCGTGGAGAGCTTCTCGTCTGCCCCGAGGCCGCCGAGGTAAACGATCCTGCGCACGCCGCTGTCGCGTGCTGCGGCTGCAAAGCTCTCTGCGCCCCGGCGATCCGCCTCGGCGAAGCACCCCGAGGCAGCCATCGAATGCACGAGGTAGTAGGCCGTGGTGATACCCGCGAGTGCAGCGCGCAGTGAACTGGGCTCGAGGATGTCCCCGCGAACGACCTCCGTGCGCTCGGCTACCCGCCCGAGCAGCGCCTCGGGCCGCCGAGCCATGCAGCGGACGCGTCGCCCCGACTCCTCGAGCTTGCGCAGCAGCCGGCC
>JALYLC010000616.1 GCA_030774435.1 Actinomycetota bacterium | reverse complement strand
CCTGCTCACCAGCCCATGATCCCACAGCAGTCGGACGGATAACTACTGACCACACAATCCAGTCCCGAAAAAGACGCGACCCACGCAACCAAACCGAGTCGCGGCCCCTCAACCGGACCTTATTGCGGGGAACTTCGGTCTAGCCCGGCGCGAACCCGAGCGCCAGCCGCAGGCGGTGCTTCAAGTAGACGGCGTCGATCGGCGGGAGCACGCGCGGCAAGTCGGTCGGAGCCACCTTGAACGCGGCGAGGCCCGGGCCCTCGAAGGCCGTCAGGCGGCAGCGAGTCTGCTCGACACCCGCGCTCTCGGTGACCTCGGCTGTCCAGGCGAAACCGCACGCGGCGGCCACCCCGTCGATCTGCACACCGCCGGCCGTATGGCTGTGCTGCATGCCCGTCTCCCCGTAGCACTCGTTGTCGAGGACGGCGATCGTGAGATTGGCAGGGCGCTGAACGCCGATCGTCGCCAGGGCGCCGAGGCCCATCAGCTGCTCGCCGTCGCCGGTGACCACGAGCACCGGGCGCCGAGGCTGGGCCAGGGCGAGCCCGAGCCCGACGGTCGCAGCGCTCCCCATCGCGCCCCAGAGGTAGTAGTTGAGGTCGTGGTCGCCCGCCGCCATCACGTCGTACGACGGCGAGCCGAGGCCCGTCACGACGACCAGGTCGTCGCGATCCGCGAGCAGCGCGCGCACGACGGCGCGCCGGTCGAGCGGCTCGGCAGCCTGCGCGCTCACCAGACCTTGCTCCCGATCAGGCGCTGACCGAGCAGCACCGCGCCGCTCAGATCGCCGGCGAAGGTCATCGCGAGCGCGCCGCGCACGAGCGGCTCGACATCGTCGGCGCGCTCGGCCCGCCACGTGCGCACGCCCATCAGCCGCAGGCTCTGCTCGACGGCCCCGCCCGCGGGGTTCTGCCACGGGTTCAGCTCGGCCCACTCGCCCCGCATCGTCACGAGCATCAGCAGCGGGAAGCGCGCCTGGGCGGCGAGCGCGAGCGTGTTGATGCAGTTGCCGACGCCGCTCGACTGCATCAGCAGCACGCCTCGCACGCCCCCGAGCCAGGCGCCTGCGAGGTAGCCGATGCCCTCCTCCTCGGTCGTCAGCGGCACCGTGGTGATGCTCCGCTCGGCCTCGGCGAGCTCGATCGCGCGCGCGTGCCCAGCGTCCGGGACGTACGCGACGGTGCGGATGTCCGCCTCGAGCAGCGTCGAGAACAGCGTGTCGGGCCAGTCGGTCTCGGGCGTGCTCACGGACGCCGGAGTATCGCCGAGGCGGCACCGTTCGAGCGGTGGTTCGCCGGTCGCCGGCGGCTGCGGGCGCCGCAGACCACCCGGATGAGGGAGTTCCGGGAGCATGGTCTGCGGGGATCTCCAACCACACACCCTCGAACCGCCTCCCCTCAGGCATCTCGAGGCAACCCCGATGGGGGCCCGCTCCCGGCGGGCCCTCAACGGCGGTCGCCACGAGCGGGCACAATCAGCGCATGTCGCCGGCCGGGTCGTGATGGACTTCTCGCTCCCCGAGTCGGTGGAAGGCATCCGCGGCGCGGTGCGCGAGTTGTGTGCGCGCTTCCCCGGCGAGTACTGGCGGGGGCTCGAGCCCGACCGCTACCCCGAGGAGTTCGTCGCCGCGCTGACCGAGGGCGGCTGGCTCGGAGCGCTCGTGCCCGAGGCCTACGGCGGCGCCGGCCTGTCCCTGACGGAGGCCAGCGCGATCCTCGAGGAGATCGCGCGCTCGGGCGGCAACCCGGGCGCGGTGCACGCGCAGATGTACATCATGGGCACGCTGCTGCGGCACGGATCCGAAGCGCAGAAGGCGCGCTACCTGCCGCAGATCGCGAGCGGCGAGCTGCGCCTGCAGGCGTTCGCCGTGACCGAGCCGACGGCCGGCTCCGACACGACCGGCATCGAGACGTTCGCCGAGAAGGTCGACGGCGGCTACCGCATCAACGGACAGAAGATCTGGACGAGCCGGGCGCAGCACTCCGACCTGATGCTGCTGCTCGCGCGCACCACGCCGAAGGATCAGACGGCCAAGCGGAGCGACGGGCTCTCGACGTTCCTGATCGACATGCGGGCCGCAGGTGACGCGCTCGAGATCCGTCCGATCAAGACGATGATGAACCACCACTCCTGCGAGGTGTTCATCTCCGATCTCGCCGTGCCGGACGACGCGCTCGTCGGCGAGCAGGGCAAGGGCTTCCGCTACGTCCTCGACGGCATGAACGCCGAGCGCGTGCTGATCGCGGCCGAGTGCATCGGCGACGGCCGCTTCTTCCTCGACCGCGCGGCGCGCTACGCGACCGAGCGCGTCGTCTTCGAGCGGCCGATCGGCGCCAACCAGGGCGTGCAGTTCCCCCTCGCGCGCGCGCACGCCGCGATCGAGGCGGCCGACCTCATGCGCTACAAGGCCGCCTGGCTGTTCGAGCAGTCCCTGCCGTGCGGGCCCGAGGCGAACATGGCGAAGCTGCTCGCGAGCGAGGCCTCGTGGCTGGCCGGCAACGCCGCGATCGACACGCACGGCGGCTTCGGCTTCGCGCAGGAGTACGACATCGAGCGCAAGTTCCGCGAGACGCGGCTCTACCAGGTCGCGCCGATCGCGAACAACCTCGTGCTCGCCTATCTCGGCCACCATGTCCTGGGCATGCCAAGGTCCTACTGAGGAGCGCAGATGGCCGATCGCTATCTCGGCGATTTCCACGCGGGAGACACGTACCGCTCGCAGATCGGGCGCACGGTGCTCGACGCCGACAACTTCTGGTTCACCGGCATCACGCACAACACCAACCAGATCCACTTCAACGCCGAGTATGCGGCGGGCACGGAATTCGGCAAGCCGCTCGTGAACAGCCTGTTCACGCTCGCGCTCGTGCATGGCCTGAGCGTCGAGGACACCTCCAAGCACGCCGTCGCGAACCTCGGCTGGAAGGAGATCACGCTCCCGGCGCCGGTCTTCGCCGGCGACACGCTGCACGCCGAGACCGAGGTGCTGAGCGTGCGCGACTCGAAGTCGCGGCCCGGCCAGGGGATCGTCGAGGTGCGCACGCGCGGACTCAACCAGCGCGGTGAGACGGTGATCGAGTTCGAGCGCAGCTTCCTGATCGCGCGCGCATGACGGCGCCGCTCGCCGACGTTACGATCCTCGCGATCGAGCAGTTCGGCGCAGGCCCGTGGGCGGCGCTGCAACTCGGCGGCCTCGACACGCCGGCAATCGACCGGCTGCGCCGGCGCGGAGCCTTCGGGAGTGACGCGTGAGGCTCGCGGACGCGCACAGCGACCTGCTCATGGAGCTCGTGTTCTTCCGCGACGAGGAGCGGCCCTTCGCGAACCGCTGGGTGGGGAACCTGGAGGCAGGCGGCGTGCAGCTCCAGGTCTGCGCGCTCTTCTCCGACGACGCCGACCTGCCCGAGATGGCGTTGCGCAAGGCCCTGCTCGGAGTCGGCGAGTTCGACCGCGCCGTGGCCGAGAACCCGCAGGTGATCGCCGTGCGCTCGGCCGCCGATCTCGACGCAGCGCTCGAGCCCGGTCAGCTCGGGCTGCTGCTCTCGATCGAAGGGATGGAGCCGCTCGGCAACGAGCCTGCGCTGATCGACGTTTTCTGCACGCTCGGCGTGCGTATGGCGTCTCTGACCTGGAATCGGCGCAACGCGTTCGCCGACGGCACGGGCGAGAGCCCTCGCGGCGGGCTGAGCCGCATCGGCCGCGAGCTCGTCGACCGCATGACCGGGCTTCCGATCGCCTTCGACCTCGCGCACGCCAACGAGGGCACGTTCTTCGAGGTGCTCGAGCGCTCCGGCGATCGGCCCGTGCTGGTCAGTCACGCCCTCTGCCGCGCCGTCCATGACCATCCCCGCAACCTCAGCGACGACCAGCTGCGAGCGCTGGCCGAGCGCGACGGGGTCGTCGGGCTCATGGCGCTGCCGTTCGTGATGCACGAGAGCGAGCGCTCGATCTCGTACCTCATCGACCACGTCGACCACCTCGTCCAGACCATCGGCATCGCGCACATCTGCCTGGGCGGCGACTTCGCGCGGCAGATCGAGCAGTCCGGCGCCGATGGCGCCCCCGCCGAGCCCGGGATGGCGATCGACGGGCTCACCGGCCCGGAGGAGTACCCGGCCCTGTTCGAGGCGCTGCGCAATCGCGGCTACGGCGAGGTGGATCTGCGGGCCATCGCGAGCGAGAACCTGCTGCGCGTGCTGCGCCGCACGTTGCCGGGAGTGTCCCGATGACGGTTCTCCTGACCGGGTTCCCGCGGTACGCAAACGCCGAGCGCAACCCGAGCGAGCAGATCGTGGCGGCGCTTGGCGGCACTGTCGTGCGTGGGATCGAGATCGCCGGTCGCGTGCTGCCCGTCTCCGCCGAACGGACGCCTGGCGCCGTGCGCGCCGCGATCGCGGAGAGCGCACCGAGTCTGGTGCTGTTGCTGGGAGTCGCGCCGGGACGGACGGGCCTGTCGATCGAGCGCACCGCCGTGAACCTCTTCGACTTCCCCTCGCCGGACAACGACGGCGCGCAGCCCGTGGATATGCCGATCGAGGAGGGCGCGCCCGTCGCCTATTTCGCGACGCTGCCGCTGAGGCAGATCGTCGAGGCCTGGCGGGCTGCAGGGATCCCCGGCTACGTCTCGGACACGGCCGGCCTCTACGTCTGCAACGCGGCCATGTACACGGCGTTGCACGCAACCGCAGGCGGCGGTCCGCCGGCCGGGTTCCTGCACCTCCCGAGCCTGCCCGACGAGGTTGCCGGGCAGCCCGTGCCAGCGCCCAGCATGCCGCTCGCCACCCAGATCGAGGGCGTGCGCATTGCGCTCGAGGCGTCGCTGGCGGCGTTTGCGGCGTGACCCCGCCCGTCGTCCGCGCGTACCGGCCGGCGGATGACGCGGCGCTCTCCGCCTTCGACGAGCGCGTCGTCACCGACCCCGCGCGGATGTCGCTGCTGCAGCGCGCGCACGCCGTCAACGGCCTGTGGGTCGCCGAGGTCGACGGCCGCGTCGCCGGCTATCTCGCCCGGACGCTCGACTTCTACGGCCGAGAGTTCATCGCGCTGGTCGTCGTCGACCAGGCGTTGCGTCGCCGTGGGCGCCTCCGCCGCGATCGTCACCGGTCAGCGAATACGATCGACCCGACGATGGAGCGGCTCGCGCAACTGGCCCGGATCGGTGGCAGCTCGAGCGGCGGGGTGACGCGCGCCGGCCTCGGCAGGGACGAGCAGCACGCCTGCGAGCTCGTGGCGTCGTGGATGGCGGAGGACGGCCTCGAGGTCTCGTGGGACGCGGCCGGCAATCTCTTCGGGCGCCGGCGGGGCTCGGATCCGGACGCGCCGGAGGTCTGGTCGGGCTCGCATCTCGACTCGGTGCCCGAGGGCGGGCGCTTCGACGGCTCGCTCGGCGTGCTGGTCGCGCTCGAGGCCGTGCGGCGGCTCGCTCACGAGCCCGTGCCCGCGACCCTCGCGGTGTGCGTCTTCCGCGACGAGGAGGGCTGCCGTTTCGGGCGCGGGACGTTCGGAAGCCGCGCCGTCTGCGGGCGTCTGAGCGAGGCCGATCTCGACCTGACCGATGCCGACGGCACGACCGTGCGCGCCGCGCTCTCGGCGCTCGGCTTCATGGGGCTACGAGCACCACGCTCATCACTGCCGGGCAGCTTCGTCGAGGTGCACGTCGAGCAGGGCCCGGTGCTCGAGCGCGCCGGCGTTCCGCTGGCGGCCGTGACCGCGATCACCGGGATGGCCGGGTTCGACGTCCGCTTCCACGGCGAGAGCGGCCACGCCGGAACGCTGCCGATGGCCGGCCGCCGCGACGCCTTCCTCGCCGCAGCGGCATTCGCGCTCGCACTGCGAGACGAGGCGCTCCGGCTGGGCAACGCCGTCGCCACGGTCGGCGACGTGCGCATCATCGGCGGCGCGGCCAATGTCGTGCCGAGCCGGGTCGAGGTCACCGTCGACATACGCGCGCCGACGCTCGAGACGCTCACGGCCATCGCGGCCGCGGCGCCTCGCCTGGCGCGCGAGGTCGGGTTCGAGGCCGACATCGAGCAGGTGTCGTTCGACCCGCCCGTGCCGCTGTCGACGCACGTCCAGGGCGCGCTGCGCGAGGCCGCCCACGCGGAGGGGGCCGCGATCCTCGACCTCGGCTCGGGCGCCGGGCACGACGCGGGGATCCTCGCCGCGGCCGGGGTCGAGGCGGGCATGCTCTTCGTCCGCAGCCGCAACGGCGGCGTCAGCCACCGGCCCGAGGAGCTGACCGACGAGGCCGACGTCGCGACCGCCGCAGCAGTGCTCACTCGCACCCTGCGGGCGCTCTGCGGTTCGCTAGCGTGAGCGGGTGGCTGTGAGCGGAAAGCGCACCCTGATCGCGGGCGGGACGGTCGCGACCGACTCGGCGGCGTTCGCGGCCGATCTCGTGATCGAGGGCGGGCGCATCGTCGCGCTGGCCGAGCCCGGTGCCGGCGGGCCCGCGGACGAGCTGATCGACGCATCCGGGCTCGTCGTGCTGCCCGGTGCGATCGACGTGCACGCCCACTTCGAAGACCCAGGGCATACGGAGCGCGAGGACTTCACGACGGGGACGATGGCGGCCGCTGCGGGTGGCATCACGACCGTGTTCGAGCACCCGCTCACCTACCCGCCCGTTACCACCACCGAGCTGTACCGCGAGAAGCGCGAGATGGCGAGCAGCAAGGTCGTCGTCGACTTCGGCCTGTGGGGCGCGCTGACGGCGCCGTCCATTCCCGAGATCGCGGGTCAGTGGGCCGAGGGTGCGGCGGGGTTCAAGGCCTTCATGCCGGTCTCGGATCCCTCCTACCCGCACGTCACCGACGCCGAGTTCCTCGACGGCATGCGCGAGGTGAAGGCCGTCGGCGGGCTCGTGCTCGTACACGCTGAGAGTGACTCGCTGCTGCAGGCGGGGATCGCGCGCATGCGGGCCGAGGGTCGCGGCGACCCCTTGGCGCACCACGAGTCCCGCCCCGCGTTCGTCGAGGAGGAGGCGGTGCACCGCGCGCTCTACCTGGCCGCGCATGCGGGCGTCCGGATCCAGATCGTGCACGTCTCCAGCCCCGTCAGCGCGCAGCTCGTGCAGGACGAGAAGCGCCTCGGCCGGCCCGTGACCATGGAGATCTGCCCGCATCACCTGCTGCTCGACCTCGACGATCTCGTGCGCCTGGGACCCTACGGCGTCTGCGCTCCGGCGCTCCGCCAGCGCGCGCTGGTCGAGCGGCTCTGGGAATTCGTCCTCGACGGCACCGCCGACTGCCTCGTCTCGGATCACTCTGCCTACACGCGCGCCGAGAAGGACGCGGGCTACGACGACATCTTCCTGTCGCCCCTCGGCTGCCAGGTGATGCAGGAGACGATGCCGCTCGTGCTCGACGAGGCGTTCCACCGGCGCGGCCTGACGCTGGACGCGTTCGTGCGCTTCTCCTCCACGAACGCGGCGCGCATCAGCGGCACCTATCCGCGCAAGGGAACGCTGCTGCCGGGCGCGGATGCCGATGTCGTCATCTACGACCTCGAGAACGAGTGGCACGTCGACGCCCGCAGCCAGCAGTTCTCCAAGAACCCGTGGTCGCCCTTCGACGGGCGGCGCGCGCGGGCCCGTGTCGTGCGCACGCTCGTGCGCGGGGAGACGGTGTACGCCGATGGCGAGATCCTGGCCGAGCCGGGCTCGGGTCGCTTCCTCTCCTGCCACGGTGACTACACGCTCGCGCCGGCCGTCGTGTGACGACCGTCTGCTACCTGGCGCACTGCCTGCTCAACGCCAACGCTGGAACCTCGCGTGCCGGTAACCGAGGGTGGGTCCTGGCGGATACCCGCCCAGGAGCTTCGAACCTGCGTGGCGGCCGATAGGCCACCGCGCGTGTTCGGAAATCACGGGGGCAGACCTTGTTTCACGCTTCGAACGACCAGCCAACTCCATGGGAGGTCTGATCCCCTGCGCCAGCGTTTGCACCCAGCACCCGTAGAGGCAACGATTTCCCGTCGCCAAATCTGCAATGCACGTACCTGTCGCCCTGCGGCGCTTCGCGCTGCTGGGACCCTCCCGAGGGTTCGAACCGGCGCTTGAAAACAGTTGCCCCTCCGTAGCTTGGGTGCCAGCCGCAGCGCAGGGGTCAGACCTCCCTGCAGTCGAATGTCACGCCAAGCGTGACCCGAGGTCTGCCCCCGTGAGACGTGTACACGCGCGGTGGCCTGGCGGCCGTGACGCGGGTTCGAAGCTCCTGCGGGTATCCGCCAGGACCCACCCTCGGTTACTGGCACGCCGGCTTCTGCGAAGCGCCACCGCTGTGACCGCTACCAGGCCTGCCAGTGCAGAACCGTCCCGAGCGGGTTCCGCCTGGCCGGCTTGAAGTCGGTGCCGATCGTGTACGCGACCGGGATCAGCGCGACCTGCGTGACCTCGTCGAACGGGATGCCGAGCACGTCGGCCGCCTCGCGCTCGTAGTCGAGGTGGTGCGTCGTCCAGACGCTGCCGAGCCCGCGCGCGCGTGCAGCGAGCTGGAAGCTCCAGCCTGCCTGGATGATCGAGCCGTAGAACCAGGCGAGATCGGCAGGAGCCAGCCCCTCGGGACGGCCCGTGATGCACGGGATGACGTGCGCCGGCACCTCGTGCAGGTGCGCCGCGAGGTGGCCGGACCCCGTGTCGGCTGTCGTCTCGTCGGGCGCTTTGCCGCCGTTGTAGGGAATCCAGGAGCGCAGGTACAACTCGGCGAGCGCCGCACGCTTGGCCTCGTCGGTGACGATCAGGAAGTGCCAGTTCTGCGTGTTCGTCGAGCTGGGCGCCTGCACGGCGAGCCGTACGCACTGCTCCAGCACGTCGTGCTCGACCGGTCGAGTCAGATCCAGGCGGCGGCGTACGGCGCGGGTCGTCGACAGCAGCTCATCGGGCGTCAATTCGAGTAGCGGCATCCGGATCTCCTGTGTGGTCGTGGTCGGATTTCGCGAGGCAGCCACTCTCGCATGCGGGTGCCTCGATAGGAGACGGTCATCACGAGTGCATGCTCGTCGCGCCGGCGCCGGCATATCGGTGTTCGCCAACTGGTCTCGTGTTTTGGCGCCAGACTGGATCTTCTGCTGATACCAGTGCGTGCCTAGCATCGGGCCCATGAAAACGCTGATCTCGAGCCCCGGCGCACTCCGCATCCTCGCCATCTCGATCGTCGCCCGCCTGCCGCTGGCGATGCTCGGCATCGCGCTCCTCGTCCACTCCGTCCATCTGACCGGCTCCTACGCGGCCGCCGGCATCGTCTCCGGTGCGAACGCGGTGGCTCTCGGGGTCGGCGGGCCCCTGCTCGGCAAGCTCGTCGACCGGCGCGGGCAGACCACCGTCCTGATCCTGGGCGGGTGCGCGTCCGGCGCGCTGCTCGGCGCCATGGCGTTGCTGCCCGTGGGCGCTCCGCTGCCCCTGCTGGTCGCGCTCGCCGTGGCCATGGGCCTGGCGGTGCCGCCGCTCGGGGCGTGCGTGCGCTCGCTCCTGCCGTCGCTCGTGCCCGACCCGGCCGCGGCGCCGGCCGTCTATGCC
>JALYLC010000615.1 GCA_030774435.1 Actinomycetota bacterium | reverse complement strand
GCAGTCGTCGCTCCAGAACTCGAGCACGCGCTCGGCATCGCCGGTGTTCCAGGCCGCCAGCGCCTCGTGCAGCCGCTGCTCGCTCATCTCGCCCGCCACGGCCGCAACAGTACCGGCCCGGCGCGCGGTAGCATCGCCGCGTGGCGTCGCGCGAAGCCGATCAGTCCGCGGGCGTGGCCTACATCGACGGTGAGTTCAAGCCGATCGCCGAGGCGAGCGTGCCGATCCTCGACCTCGGCTTCCTGCGCTCCGACGCGACCTACGACGTCGTCGCGGTCTGGAAGGGGAAGTTCTTCCGCCTCGATCGGCACCTCGATCGCTTCTTTGCGGGCCTCGAGAAGCTGAGGCTCGAGCTGCCCGTCGACCGCGACGGATTGACAAGCGTGCTCGCCGACTGCGTGCGCCGCGCGGGCATCGACGACGCCTACGTCGAGGTCATCGCGACGCGGGGCATGCCGGTCGCCGGCTCACGCGACATCCGGCTGTGCGTCAACCGGATGTACTGCTTTGCGATCCCCTACGTCTGGATCGCGACGCCGGAGCAGCGCGAGCGGGGCATCCGTCTGGTCGTCGGCGCGACGGAGCGGATCTCGAACCGCGCCGTCGATCCGCGCATCAAGAACTACCACTGGCTTGACTTCGAGCAGGCGCTGCTCTCGGCCTACGACGCCGGGGGCGACAACGTCGTGCTCTCGGACGGCAAGGGCCTGGTCACGGAGGGCGCGGGCTTCAACGTCTTCGTCGTGCGCGACGGCGTGCTGAGGACGCCCGCGACGAACGTGCTCGAAGGCATCACGCGCATGACGGTGCTCGACATCGCGCGCGAGCTCGGCGTGCCGGCCGAGGTCGGGGAGGTTACCGTGGACGATCTGCGCGGCGCCGACGAGGCGTTCGGCGCAAGCACCGCCGGCGGCGTGTTCTTCGTCACGTCCGTGGACGGAACGCCGCTGGGCGACGGGCGCATCGGCCCGCTCACGCTGCAGATCCACGACACCTACTGGGCCTGGCACGACGACCCGCGCTTCACGCTCGCGGTCACCGACGTGCCGCCGTTCGCGGGCTAATGGGTGTCGCGCAGGGCGAGCACGTCGTCGCCGGCATCGACCGGGCCGGCGTCCTCGATCATGAAGCGATCGGCGACGCCGTCCTGGTCCGCCTTCAGCTCGTAGTACGTCTTCATCACTTCCACGAGGCCGATGACGTCGCCGGTGGCGACCGCATCGCCCTCCTTCACGAACGGCTCGGCCTCCGGGCTCGGACGCCGGTAGAACGTGCCGGGGAGCGGCGAACGGACCGTGCGCTCTGCCATCGTCGATCTCCTCTGGCTTACGAAAGGGCGGCACGCACGGCGTCGAGGCGGGCACGCCGCTCGGCGCGGGCCTGCAGCGCCTCCTCGATGCCGACTGCGCGGAAGTGGGTCTTGCCGTGGGTCTTCGACTGTGCGAGCACGTCGCGGTCGACGCTGATGACGGTGCCGATCGTGACGTAGCCGCCGCCGGTAACGGCGTCGTTGAGCAGGCAAATGGGCTCGACGCCGCCCGGCACCTGGATGGAGCCGACCGGGTAGCCGAGGTCGACCACGTTCGACGGGTCGCTGCCGGCTCCGAACGGCTGTTCGCGCTCGACGAACGAGAGCTGCCCGCCGCGGTAGCGGTAGCCGATGCGGTCGGCCGCGGGCGTCACCGTCCACTCGCTCTCGAGGAACGAGCGGCGCCCCTCCTCCGAAAGCCGGTAGTCGCACAGGCCCATGTTGACCCGCAGCTCGACCTCCCTGGGCAGCGGCGGGCGAAGCCGCTCCTCGACGGTGCGTCCGGCCGCGGCCGGACGACCGTTGCCGACGGGCAGGGCGTCGCCCTCGCGGATGGCGCGACCCTCGACGCCCCCGATCGCGCAGAGCGCGTACGTCGACCGGCTCCCGAACACGATCGGCACGTCGATGCCGCCGGCGACGGCGATGTACGCGCGCGCTCCGGCGCGCAGGAAGTCGAACGAGAGCACCTGCCCGGCCTTGACGGCGAGCGATGTCCAGCCGGGCTGCTCCTCGCCGTCGAGCTCGAGCGGCAGGTCGGCGCCGGTGACGGCGATCACCGAGTCCTGCTCGAACTCGAGCGTCGGACCGCTGAAGGTCGCCTCGAGCACGGCCGCCCCCTCGTCGTTGCCGACGAGCAGGTTCGCGGCGCGGAATGAGTAGTCGTCGAGCGCGCCCGAGGGCGGCATGCCGAGGTGGTACAGCCCGAAGCGCCCCGCATCCTGGACGGTCGTGCGCACCCCGCCGTCGTGGACGCGGATCACGCCGCCAGCCTCCGCACGAGCTCCGCGTTATAGGCATCGGGGTCCGCGAAGAACGCCTGCGGCTCGAACTCCACGTCGACCATCTTGTAGCGATAGGTCTTGGCCTCGACCTCGGCGCGGATGGCGTCGTAGCCGGCGCGGTCGATGGGCCGGATCTTGAGGATGTCGCCGACCCGGAAGATCACGAAGGAGTCCTGGAAGTCCGGCAGCTCCTCGTTCGGGTCGAAGATCGGCACCGGGCACATCGCGAACAGCTGGTAGCCGCCGGGGCCCTGCACGGGATAGATGGCCGCGAAGGCGCCGCCGTGCGAGAGCGCAAGCGCCGGCGTGTCGGTGCGCGGTCGCAGGTACTTCGGCACCTCGAGCTGGCGCTCGGGCCCGACCATCTGGAAGCACCAGGGCAGACCCGGCACGAAGCCGACCATCGAGACGTAGTAGGGCGAGCCGTGGTGGGCCTCGATGAACTCCTGCTCCGTCTTGAAGCCGTTGACGCGCGTGACGTACTCGAGATCGGTACCCTCAGGGGCCTGGTGCTGGTCGCGGAAGCGCATCAGCACCTCGCGCGTCCACGGATCGTCGTAGTAGGCGGGCACGTCGATCACGCGCGTCGAGAAGCTCACGTGCTCGGTGTCGAGCGAACCCTCGATCTCCTTGAGCTGGGCGAGCAGTGCAGCCGGCTCGACCACGTCGGGGTTGAGGCGCACGAGGTAGCTGGCGTTGGCCGGGCAGATCTCGACGACCCCGTCGACATTGCGCCGTCCGAGCTCCTGGCAGATCGCAAGCGCCTTGAAGTTGGCGCCGAAGCTCATGGCCTCCGCGATCTCGCAGAAGATGAACTCGTCGCCGCCGTAGGTGTAGCGCGCCTCGGGTAGCGGGGGCTCGACGATCCTCGGCATCCGGCGGACTCTAAACTAATCCGCGGGCGCGGTCGCAGCGAGCCAATCGGGATCGCCAAGCAGGTTGGCGGCCGTCTCCGCGCGAGCCCATTCCTCGCTCGCGAGCAACGCCCGGTGAAACGGGACGAGCGTGGCGATGCCCTCGATCCGGTACTCCGCGAGGGCCCGCCGCATGCGTGCCGTGGCGGCCTCTCGCGTCTCGTCCCAGACGATCAGCTTGGCGAGCAGCGAGTCGTAGAATGGCGGCACCGTCCAGCCCGCGAACACGCCCGAGTCGACCCGCACTCCCGGGCCGCCCGGCTCCTCGTAGCGCGTAATCGTCCCGGGCAGCGGCACGAAGCCGAGGTGCGCGGACTCCGCGTTGATACGGCACTCGATCGCATGGCCCCGGAAGACGACGTCCTCCTGGCCGAACGAGAGTGGCTCGCCCGCGGCGACGCGGACCTGCTCGCGCACGATGTCGATCCCGGTCACCATCTCCGTGACCGGGTGCTCGACCTGCAGGCGCGTGTTCATCTCGAGGAAGAAGTAGCGCTCGCCCACGAGCAGCCCCTCGACGGTTCCGGCGCCGCGGTAGCCGACGGCGCGCGCGGCCTCGATTGCGATCGCGCAGATGCGCTCGCGCAGCGCCGGCGAGACGCTCGGCCCGGGCGATTCCTCGACGAGCTTCTGGTGCCGCCGCTGGATCGAGCAGTCGCGCTCGCCCAGGTGGACGACGTTGCCGTGCGCGTCGGCGAGGATCTGCACCTCGACGTGGCGGGGATCCTCGAGGTACTGCTCAACGTACACGTCGGGGTTCGCGAAAAAGCGCTCGCCCTCGCTCGCGGCCTGCTCGAAGGCGGCCGCGCCCTCGTCCTCCGTGCGCGCGACGTGAAAGCCCTTGCCCCCGCCCCCGCCGGCGGTCTTGAACGCCACCGGGTAGCCGATCGCGCGTGCCGTCGCGAGCGCGTCCTCTGCCGAGGCGAGCGGCTGCATCGTGCCTGGCACGACCGGCACGCCCGCCTCCTCCATCAGGCGCCTCGCCGTCGTCTTGACGCCCATGCTCTCGATCGCCTCGGGCGGCGGCCCGATGAACACCAGACCCGCGCTCGCGCACGCGCGCGCGAAGCCCGCGTGCTCGGCGAAGAAGCCGTAGCCCGGATGCACGGCCTCTGCGCCGGTGGAACGGGCCACCTCCAGGATCGCCTCTGCGTTCAGATAGCTCTTGCCGACGGGGCCCGGCCCGATGCACACCGCCTCGTCGGCCAGGCGAACGGCAAGCGCGTCTGCGTCCGCCTCCGAGTAGACGGCGACCGAGGGGATTCCCAGCTCGCGCAGCGTGCGCACGATGCGGAGCGCGATCTCTCCGCGGTTCGCGACCAGCACCTTCCGGAAGGCCATCAGGCGGCGCCGCGAAACGCCGGCATGACCTCGCGAGCGAACAGCTCGACGGAGCGCATCGCCGCCTCACCCGAGATGCCCGGCAGGTGCATCCAGCAGATCACGTCGGTCGCGCCCAGCTCGTCGCGCAGCTTCGCGACCTCGGCGATCGCGAAGTCGGGGTCGCCGATCACGTAGCGCGCCTTGAAGTGGTCGTAGTCGACCTGCTCCTGCGCGTCGACCACGCGGCCGCTGTCGTCGCGCAGCTCGCGCTCGCCCTCGGCCGACTTCTTGCCGTAGAGCTCGCGGAAGAGGTAGGTGACGGCCGGCGCCGCCAGCTGCTCGGCCCGCTCGGTCGTCTCGGCGACGAACACCTCGCGCATCACGGGCAGCTCGTCCACCGCCCCGCCGGCCGCGCGCCAGATCTCCAGGTGCTCGCGGATCTCGGCAATCCCGTGGCGCGGCGACGGCATGAGCACTCCCCCGCGCCCGGCGGCGCGAGCGAGCGAGCGCGGCCCCGAGAGGCCGTACCAGATGGGCAGCGGCGACTGGATGGGCTTCGGCGTCACGCTCGTCTCCGGCACGCGGAAGAATCGTCCGTCGAAGGAGAACGAGTCCTGCGTCCAGGCCTGCTGGAGCAGATCGAGCGCCTCCCAGAAGCGCGCGTGGCGCTCCTCGCGCGGCACGCCGTGCGCGGCGAACTCCTCCGAGACGTAGCCGGGGGCGACGCCGAAGACGAACCTGCCGTTCGAGAGGCAGTCCAGCACCGCCACGTCCTCGGCCAGCTTGAGCGGGGCGTACAGCGGCACGAGCAGGCAGCCGGTGGCGATCCGCATGCGCTCGGTGACCGCTGCGGCTCCGGCCATCGCGATCAGCGGCGAGGGGCACAGGCCATCCGGCTGGACGTGATGCGAGACCTGGAAGACCGACTCGTAGCCGAGCTCCTCGGCCCGCGGCAGGCAGCGCAGCATGTCCTCGTAGGGCTGGTGCCGGCCGAGCCCGCGCCCCGGCGGCACCTGATGGCTGAACATGAGGCCGAAGCGCATCAGCGCGCAGACGCGGCGCCGGCGAGCGGCGCCACCGAGTGGCCGCACTCCTCGATCGTCCGGCGCAGAGCCTGGATCACCTCGAGGGCGTTCGGGCCGTCGCCGTGGACGCAGATCGATTCGGCCTCGAGCGGGATCAGGCTCCCGTCCGTGGTCAGGACGACGCCCTCCTCCAGGAAGCGCCGGATCTGCGCGGCCGCCTTCTCGATGTCGGTTGCGTGCTTGGTGCGCTGGATCACGATCGAGCCGTCCGGGGCGTAGTCCATGTCGACGTAGACCTCCATCACGACACGGATCCCGCGCTCGCGCGCCGCCCGCGGCAGCTCCAGCTCCGGCCCCTCGGGCCAGTACACGACGGGCTCCGGCATGAGCGCGAGCGCGGCCTCGCAGAACGCGGCGGCGAGCGGCTCGTCCTCGCGCAGGATCGAATAGAAGGCACCGTGCGGCTTGAGGTGGTGGAGCGTCATGCCCTCGGCCGCCAGCACCGCCTGCAGCGCACCCGTCTGGTACAGCACGTAGGCGTAGCAGTCGTCGGGCGTGATGCGGATCGGGCGGCGCCCGAAGCCGAGCAGGTCGGGCAGCCCCGGATGCGAGCCGACCTCGACGCCGCTCTGCTTGCAGAGCGCGACCGTGCGGATCATCGTCACGGGGTCGCTGGCGTGGAAGCCGCAGGCCACGTTGGCAGACGTGATC
>JALYLC010000614.1 GCA_030774435.1 Actinomycetota bacterium | reverse complement strand
GCCAAATGGCACACGCGGCGTGTGCCATTTGGCGCACGCGGCAACGGCCAAATGACGTCCGCGGCGTGTGCCATTTGGCGCGCCGCCGTGTGCCTACGCCGGCGGCGCCGGCGGCCGCTCGCCCTCGTGGTAGTCGACCGCGTCTGACAGGCGGAAGATCTCGAACAGGCCGAGGCGATCCGGCAGCCGCTCGAACGCCCCGAGCTTGCCGGAGTCCGGGTAGACGACGAGGTCGGGCGCCCCGCTGGTCGAGATTGCGAGGAAGCGTGCCGTCACATCGCTCCAGTTCGCCACCTGGTGGGCGCCCGACTGGCCGCGAGGGAAGGAGAGGACGTCGCCCGGCGTCAGCTCGCGCCACTCTGCGTCCGTGCGGATGCTCGGGCGCCCGAGCAGTACGACGAGCAGTTCTTCCTCGGCCAGGTGGTAGTGGTAGGGGTACGCGGCCTCACCGGGCTCGATCTCCCAGATGCTCGCGCCCAGGCGGTCGGTCCCGAGTTCCCAGCCGAGCCGCGCCCGCAGCGCACGGAAGCCGGGATGCTCCCGCCGCTGGTTGAACTCTGGCTCGAAGATGTTCGGCACAGGAACCGCTTCGCGCCATCGCCTCATGATCCTCCGCCTGTCGTAAAGTGCGGGCATGACGACTCGACGCGTCTCCGATCTCCGCCGGACCCTGTTGGCACTCGCCGCGCTTGCGCTGGTGGGAGTCGTGCTGGCCGGCTGCGGCGGCTCGGACAAGGTCGCCGCCGCCGCGGGAGCCGCGGGCACCGACGGCCGCGCCGCGCAGGCCTACCCCGCATCGACGGTCGCGTTCGCCGACGCCAACATCAACGAGCAGTCCGACGCCTGGAAGCGCCTGCTGGCGCTGGGCGCCCGCTTCCCGAGCTGGCCCAAGCTCGTGGCCGAGTTCAACAAGTCAGCGAACCAGGCCACCGACGGCGGCCCGACGCTCGCACAGGTGCGCTCCTGGCTCGGCTCCGAGGTCGCGGTCGGCGTGCTGAACGTGCCGACCGACGGCAATGACCCGCAGGTGCTCGGCTTCGCCGAGGTGACCGACCGGAGCGGCCTCGAAGGCGCGCTCGAGAAGGAGAAGAACGTGAGGGCCGCCGGGACGCATGGCGGCTTCGACCTCTTCCAGGACACGGCCGGCTCGGCCGTCGTCGCCGTCTCCGACGACACGGCGCTGGTCTCCAACTCGCAGGCTGTCGTGGAAGCCGCCGTGGACCGGCTCGCTGCCTCCAGCGACCGCCTCTCGGATTCCACGGACTTCAAGGACACGCTGGCGACGCTTCCGAGCGACAACATCGTGGTCGGCTACGTGCCGGGCCCGACCTTGCAGAAGCTGGTGACACTCGCCCAGACGAGCGGGCCCGCGGCCACGCGCGGGACGGTGCCCCAGGCCCAGGTGAACCAGATCTCGTCGAAGCTCGCCGGCATCCGCAGCCTCGGCTTCTCGCTCGGTGCGACCGACAAGGGCCTGCGCCTGAGGGCCACGACGCTGCTGAACGGCAACGACAGCAGCCTGCCCGCGGCGTTCTCGCCGGATCTGCTCAGCCGCGTGCCCGCCAACTCGTGGTTCGCGGCCACGTTCGGCAACCTCGACGCGAGCATCAAGCAGGCGGCCGACCAGGGCCTCGAGACCAACCCGTCGGCGCAGAAGCAGGTGTCGCAGGTCGAGGCGCTGCTCGGCGTCAAGCTGGACGATCTCTACGGGCTGCTCTCGGGCGACCAGGCCGTTTACGCCGGGCCGGGCGCGCCGGTGTCGGCGGGGCTGATCCTGCACCCGGCCGATCCCGTCAAGGGCGCGACCACGCTGCGCGCGCTCACGAAGCTGCTCGGCTCGCAGGGCATCAGTTTCACGGACACCGCGGACGGCCAGCAGGCCGCCATCCAGGGGTTCGTCGTGCGCTGGCGCACGGTCGACGACGTGATCGGCATCGGCAGCGACGCGTCCGTGGGCGACGTCGCCAAGGACTCGATCGTCGACAGCGACAAGTACAAGCGCGTGCTCGCCGAGGACGGCGTCGACGGCAGCGCGAAGACGCTCGGCCTTGCGTACATCGACGTGCCGAGCCTGGTCAACCTGGCCAGCGCGTTCGGCAGCTTCAACAGTGCCAGCGACAAGGAGACGGTCGACAACCTCCGGCACATCGGGAACGTGCTCTTCTGGACGGGGCGCGACGGCGACACGGTGACGAGCGACGTGTTCGTAGAGAGCACGTAGCCGGACGATGGTCGCCGACTGGGTCGTTGTGGAGCTCGAGCCGGCTGGTGCGGCGCGCTCCGGGCTCCCCGCGCGCCTCGCCGTTCCGCGCGAGGTGGCCGAGCGGGGGGATCCAATCGAGCGGGTGCGCGCGGCCGAGTGGGCGCGCGCGTTCGTGGCCGGGCACGCCGATCACGAGCTGGCAGCGACGCTGCTCGCGATGACGACGGCCGAGCCGTATCGCCGCCTGGG
>JALYLC010000613.1 GCA_030774435.1 Actinomycetota bacterium | reverse complement strand
CTTCCGCACAGGCCGGGCAGGTGGTGGAGGCGTGGCGCGTCGTGACGAGCCTGCCGCCGGCGAACTCGTGCCGCTCGCCGCCGGCCTCGGCGAGCACCCGGCCGCAGGCTCCGCAGAACGCGGGCTCGTGCGCGCGCTCGACGCCGCAGACGATGTCGGCGGCGACCGTCGTGCGGGCATCGGAATCGGCCTCGATGCCCTCGATCTCGCCGTCCAGCGAAATCACCGCGCGCCGCTCGCCGACGCGGCCGAAGCGCACGAGCGCCATGGCGAAGATGCGCCCGTCGAGTGCGGCGTCGGGGCCGGGGACGTCGAGCAGCAACTCGCTGCAGGAGAGGTCGACCGGCTCGCTGCCGGGCAACCAGCCGGTCACGTGCAGGAGGTGCGGTCCGCCGTGCGCGGTCAGCGCGAATGCAACGCCCTCGGCGTCGCCGGCGGTGCCGGGGCGCCACACCATGCGACCGCCCGCGAGGTCGATCTCGTCACCGCCGATACGGAGAAACGATGCCACGGGTCGCAGGGAGGCGCCACCGAGGCGCCTAGACGAAGCCTTGTGTGGCGACCGGAGAAATGGCCTCGACGCCGCTGAGTAGAGTGAGCGATCCGCCGAGGCTCTCCGCATCGAGCTGGCCGAGGCGCGTGCGCACGAGGCCTGGATGTGTGCCGTAGCCGAACTTTGCAGCGGCGATGAAGCGCAGGATGCCGATGCGGTAGTCATCGTCCCGCCGCCAGGGGTTGAGCGGGGCGAGCACGACGCACGCGCGCTCGGTGCGCTCGGTGTCCGCGAGGCGCAGCTCGAGCCTGAGCTGTGACCAGTCTCCGGGCTGCTCGGAGAGGATCGCGTCCCACTGCTCGGCGAGGGGCGTCACGGGCCTCATCCTAGATGATCCGGGTCGGGGTGGCGAAGCGTTTGCGCCTGCTAGTTTGGCTGCGCAAGCGACCCGAAGGGAACCCAGCATGGAGTGCGATCTCGTCGTCCTCGGCTCAGGGCCGGGCGGCTATCCAGCGGCGATCCGCGCCGCTCAGCTGGGTGCGTCGGTCATCATCGTCGAAGAGGCGACGCTGGTGGGCGGCGAATCGGCAGTGGTTGGCGGCACCTGCCTCAACGTTGGCTGCATCCCGACCAAGGCGATGGTGCAGTCCGCGCACGCCTACGACGAGGCTCAGGGGCACTTCGCGCAGCTCGGCATCCGCCTCGGCAACGTCGACCTCGACTTCGAGCAGGTGCAGAGCAACCGGCGCGGGATCGTCGACGGCGTCGTCAAAGGCCTCGCGGGCCTGCTCAAGGGCAACGGCATCCAGGTCGTCAATGGCCGCGGCCGCTTCAGCGGGCCGAACACGGTCGCGGTCGACGGTGGCGAGGACATCCAGTTCCAGAGCGCGGTGATCGCGACGGGGTCGCGCCCATCCGCGCCGCCGATCCCGGGCATCGACCACCCGCGCTGCATCGACTCGACCGGAGCGCTCGAACTGGACGCCGTGCCGCGCCGGATGCTGGTGCTCGGAGGCGGGGTGATCGGGGTCGAGTTCGCGTCCATCTACGCGCAGTTCGGCTCGGCCGTCACGATCATCGAGATGCTGCCCAATCTGATCGGCAACGAGGACGCCGACGCGGTCACCGCGCTGCAGCGAGCCTTCCGCCGCCGCGGCATCTCCGTCGAGCTCGGCGCGAAGGCCACCTCGGTCGAGGAGCGCGATGGCGACCTCTCGCTGACCTTCGAGGGCGGCGATGGGCAGGCCAAACAGCTCGTGGCCGATGTCGTGCTGGTCGCGACCGGCCGCGTCGCGAACGTGGAGGACATCGGGCTCGAGGCCGCCGGCGTCACGGCCGAGCCGCGCCGCATCCCCGTCGACTCCCACATGCGCACGAACGTACAGCACATCTACGCGGCAGGAGATGTCGCGGGCAACTGGCAGCTCGCCCACACCGCCTTTCGGGAGGGCGAGATCGCGGCGGAGAACGCGCTCGGCCATGCCTCCGAGATCGACTACCGGTCCACGCCGCGCTGCGTCTATACCAGCCCGGAGGTCGCGTCGGTCGGCCTCTCGGAAGCGCAGGCGCGCGAACTGCACGGCGACCAGGTCGTCGTCGGCACGATGCCCTACGCGGCGATCGCGCGCGCGGCCATGTACGGCGATCGCACCGGCTTCGTGAAGGTGATCGGCGAGGCGCGCTACGGCGAGCTGCTGGGCATGGTCGCCGTCGGCACGCAGGCCACGGAGCTGATCGAGGCCGGCGTCGTGGCGATCGAGGCCGAGGCCACGCTCGAGACGGTCGGCGACTCGATCGCGGCGCACCCGACGCTGGGCGAGGCCACGAAGGAGGCCGCGCTCGTCGCGCTCGGCCGCCCGCTGCACATTCCGGCCAAGCGATGACGCTGCGCGCGACGCGATACCTCCTGCCGACCCTGCGCGACGCGCCGGGCGACGCGGTCGCCGAGAGCCACAAGCTGCTCGTGCGCGCGGGCATGGTCAAGCAGGTCGGCGCCGGCCTATGGACGTGGCTGCCGCTCGGATGGCGGGTCAAGAAGCGGGTGCAGGAGATCATCCGCCAGGAGATGGACCGCATCGGCGGGCAGGAGATGCTCATGCCCGTCATGCACCCGGCGGAGATCTGGAAGCGCTCGGGGCGCTACGACATCGACGTCGTCTTCCACCTGCGCGACCGCGCCGACCGCGAGCTCGTGCTCGCCATCACGCACGAGGAGATCGTCGCGCTGCACGCCTCGCAGACGATTCGCAGCTATCGCGACCTGCCCCAGATCTGGTACCACATCCAGATCAAGGAGCGCGACGAGGCCCGGCCCCAGGGCGGCGTCCTGCGCACGCGCGAGTTCACGATGAAGGACTCCTACACGCTCGACCGCGACCAGGCCGGCCTGGACGCGGGCTATGCGCTGCACGAGGAGGCCTACGACCGCATCTACCGGCGCTGCGGCCTCGAGTTCTACAAGGTCGAGTCCGACACCGGGCTGATGGGCGGGAGCCTGGCGCACGAGTACATGGCGCCCTCCAGCGCAGGCGAGGACCGCGTGGCGCGCTGCAGCGGCTGCGACTACGCCGCCAACGTCGAGATGGCCGTGTCGCGCATCGAGCGCGCGCCATCGCCGGGCAGCGCACCCGTGGTGGAGGTCGAGACGCCCGGCGTGACCACCATCGACGGACTGGCCGGGTTTCTCGGCGTGGATGCGCGCACGACCAGCAAGGCCATGCCCGTCGTCGCCGGCGACGGCAAGCTCTGGCTCGCTCTCGTGCGCGGGGACCGGCGCCTGCACGAGCTCAAGCTCAGCAAGGTGCTCAAGCAGGGCACCCGCGCGGCCACGCCCGAGGAGATCGAGGCGGCGTTCGGCGCCAAGCCGGGATCGATCGGGCCGGTCGGGATCCGCGACGGGGCGATCGGCGGGATCGTGGCCGACGAGACGCTGCGGGAGGGCTCCTGGGTGACGGGCGCCAACCGCACCGGCTGGCACCTCACGGGCGTCGAGTCGCCGCGCGACTACCAGGCGACCTTTGCCGACCTGCACGAGGTGGAGAGCGGCGACGGCTGTGCGTTCTGCGACGGCGTGCTGACGATCGAGCCGATGATCGAGATCGGCAACATCTTCAAGCTGGGCACGAAGTACGCCGAGGCGATGGGCGCGTCCTACCTGGACGAGCTGGGCGCGGAGCAGCCGATCTGGATGGGGAGCTACGGCATCGGCCCGGCGCGCATCGCGGCCGCTGCGATCGAGCAGTCGTTCGACGAGCACGGCTGCATCTGGCCGGCTCCCATTGCTCCGTTCGACGTCTGGCTCGTCGCCATCGGCGACGAGGCGCCGGCGCACGCCGACCGGCTGGCCGATGAGCTGGCTGCCCGCGGGCTGACGTCCATGGTCGACGATCGCGAGGGCAGCCCGGGCGTGCGCTTCGCGGACGCCGACCTGATCGGCGCGCCGCTGCGCGTGACGGTGGGCAAGCGCACCGTCAGCGACGGCACCGTCGACCTGCGCCAGCGGCGCACGGGCGAGACCGAGACCGTGCCCATCGAGACCGCTGCCGAGCGCATTGCGGCGCTGCATCACAGCCTCATGCCGAAGCTAGACTGAGCCGGTGAGCGCCACACAGCACTCGTCAGTCGCGATCGACGCGGCGACGGCGGAGCGCCTGCTGCGCCAGATGCTGCTGATCCGCCGCTTCGAGGAGCGCACGGAGGAGCAGTACACCCGCGCGCGCATCGGCGGCTACTGCCATCTCGCGATCGGCGAGGAGGCGGCCAACGTCGGCGCGATCGACCCGCTCGAGCCGGGCGACTACGTGCTCGCGAGCTATCGCGACCACGGCACCGCGCTCGCAGTCGGCTCCGAGCCGCACCGCGTCATGGCCGAGCTCTTCGGCAAGGCCACGGGCGTCGCCGGCGGCTACGGCGGGTCGATGCACCTGCTCGACGTCGAGCGCCACTTCCTGGGCGGCTGGGGCATCGTCGGCGGCCAGCTGCCGATTGCCGTGGGCGTCGCCCTCGCGCTCGACTACGAGAGCAAGCCCAGCGGCGTGCTCTGCCAGCTCGGCGAGGGCGCGACCAACATCGGCGCCTTCCACGAGTCGCTCAACCTGGCCGCCATCTGGCACCTGCCGATCGTCTTCCAGGTCATCAACAACCGCTACGGCATGGGCACGTCGGTCGAGATGGCCTCGGCCGAGCCCGAGCAGTGGAAGCGCGCCGCCGCCTACCGCATGCACGGCGAGCGGGTCGACGGGAACGACCTGCTGGCGGTGCGCGAGGCCGCCGACCGCCTCATGCGGCGCGCGCGCGAGGAGCGTCGGCCCGCGCTGCTCGAGACGACCACCTATCGCTTCCGTGGCCACTCGGTGGCCGACGCGGGCAAGGTCTACCGCGCGCCCGAAGAGGTCGCCGAGGCCAAGAAGCACGATCCCATCGACCGCTTCGTGGCCCAGATGGGCATCGAGGGCGAGACGGTTGCGCGCCTGCGCAGCGAGGTCAACGCCGAGATCGACGCCGCGATCCGGCAGGCCGCCGCCGACCCGGCGCCCGATCCCGCCGGCCTCTTCGACAACGTCTACGGCGATCCCGACTGGCGCGAGCAGTTCTCGCGCATGGAGCGCGGCGGGCCGTTCGGCGAGCGGGAAGGGACGCGTTCATGGCGGGCGTGACCTATCGCGAGGCGCTGCGCCGCGCGCTGGACGAGGAGCTCGCCCGCGACGAGAAGGTCTTCCTGATGGGCGAGGAGATCGGCCGCTTCGAGGGCTCCTACAAGGTGACGGCCGGCCTCTACGCGAAGTACGGCCCGCGGCGCGTGCGCGAGACCCCGATCGCGGAGGAGGGCTTCGTGGGCGCCGGCGTGGGCGCCGCGATGCTCGGCCTGCGGCCGGTCGTCGAGATCATGACGATCAACTTCATCCTGGTCGCCATGGACATGGTCGTGAACCACGCCGCCAAGGTGCGCCAGATGTTCGGCGGCAAGGTCGGCGTGCCGCTCGTGATCCGCACGCCCGCCGGCGCAGGCGCGCAGCTGACGGCCCAGCACTCGCAGAGCCTCGAGGTGATGTTCGCGCACACGCCGGGGCTCAAGGTCGTCGCGCCCTCGACGCCGCTGGATGCCTACGGACTACTCAAGTCGGCCATCCGCGACGACGATCCGGTGCTGTTCGTCGAGAACCTCGTGCTCTACAACGTCAACGGCTCGCTGCCCGAGCCGGGCGACGACTTCACCGTCCCGATCGGCCGCGCGCAGGTCGTGCGCGAGGGTCGCGACCTCACGATCGTGGCCCACAGCTACACGGTGCGCCGGGCCCTGACGGTCGCCGACCGTCTCTCCCAGCACGGCATCGAGGTCGAGGTCGTCGACCTCCGCTCGCTGCGGCCGCTGGATGCCGAGACGGTCTATGAGAGCGTCACCAAGACCTCGCGCGCGCTCGTCGCCGAGGAGGGCTGGGCGACCTACGGCGTGGGCGCCGAGTTGGCGGCTCGCATCTCACGCGAGTGCTTCGACGATCTCGACGCCCCCGTCGAGCGCGTGGGCGGTGCCGAGGCGCCGATGCCGTACGCCAAGCCGCTCGAGCTCGCCGCGCTGACGCTGGAGGACAAGATCGAGAAGGCCGCGCGCGGCCTGCTCGCCGATTGCGGATTGCTGGCGGAGGCGTAGGTGGCCGAGGAGATCGTCATGCCCAGGCTGTCGGACACGATGGAGCGGGGGACGATCGCCCGCTGGCTCGTGCACGAGGGCGACGCGGTGCACGAGGGCGACGTGCTCGCCGAGATCGAGACCGACAAGGCCACGATGGAGCTGAACTCCTACTCCGACGGCGTGCTTCTGCGCATTCTCGTGCAGGACGGCGAGGCCGCCGAGCTGGGAGCGCCGATCGCGCTCGTTGGCGCCGAGGGCGAGGACGTCTCGGGCTTCTCGGCGGCGGCCAACGGCGACTCCGCCTTAGGCGGGGATGGGCCCGCGGCAAGTGCCGTGGCCGTCGCCGCTCCCGCCGCCCCGGCGAGTGACGCTGCGGCTCCCGCCGCGGCGAGTGAGGCTGCGGCTCCCGCCGAGGCCGCCGCTAGCGGCGAGCTCAAGGCCAGCCCGGTTGCGCGGCGGATCGCATCCGACGCCGGCTTCGACCTGCGCCCTCTGGCGGGCAAGGGCAGCGGCCCCGACG
>JALYLC010000612.1 GCA_030774435.1 Actinomycetota bacterium | reverse complement strand
GTCCACGGGGTGAAGCTGCTCGACTTCGGCCTCGCGCGGCCGGAACTGAACGGAGCGCTCAGCCCGGCCGCAGGGCTGACGCGCACCGGAATCGTCATGGGCACGCCGAGGTACATGGCGCCGGAGCAGGTAACCGGCGACGCGGTCGACACCCGCAGCGACCTCTTCGCCGCAGGCGCCATCCTCTTCGAGATGCTTGCCGGACGCCCCGCCTTCAGCGGTCGCACCATCGTCGAAGTCCTGCACGCGACGCGGTATGAGCAGCCGCCGGCGCTCACCGGATCTCCTGCGGTGGCTGCAGTGGACCGCGTGATTCGCCGGGCCATGGCCAAAAGGCCCGCGGAACGGCCCGCTTCGGCGGAGGCAATGGCTGAGGAGCTTCGTGCCATACGCGCTGCGGACGGCGGCGCCACATCAAACCTGGCGCATCCGCTCACCCGTCTGGTCGTCCTGCCGTTCCGCGTGCTACGACCTGATCCAGAGACAGACTTTCTCGCGTTCAGCCTGCCCGATGCCATCGCGACATCGCTGTCGGCCAACGCATCACTGATCGTGCGCTCCAGCGTGGTTGCGGCGCGCTTCGGCGGGGAAACCCCGGAGCTCAAGGCGTTGGCGGCGGAAGCCGACGTCGATCGCGTGGTGATGGGAACGCTCATGCGCTCCGGAGATCAGCTGCGGGCCACGACGCAGCTCATCGAAGCTCCAGGAGGAACGCTGCTCACGTCGCACACCGTTCAGTCGTCGATGGGCGATCTGTTCCATCTTCAGGACGACATCGCGCGTCGCGTCTCGGACGCGCTTGCCGTTCCGCTGTCGGGCGGCGCGGCCTCGCCGACGCCCGACAAGCCGCACGACGCCCGCGCCTATGAGCTCTATCTCCGCGCCAATGAGCTCGCTCGCACCTACGAGGGGCTTTCGGCCGCGCGGGAGTTGTATCAGCGCTGCCTCGACTTGGATCCACGGTTCGCTCCCGCGTGGGCTCACATCGGCCGCTGCCATCGCGTGATCGGCAAGTACATCGAGGCCGCGCCCGACAGCGAGATGCGCGCCGAGGATGCGTTCCGCCGCGCGCTCGCCTTGAGCCCCGAGCTGTCGATCGCCCACAAGTTCTACGCGAATCTGGAGGCCGACATCGGTCAGTCGCAGGGAGCACTCGTGCGCCTGCTGGGCGAGGCCGACCGTCACGGCAACGATACGGAGCTCTTCGCGGGGCTCGTCCACGCCTGTCGTTATTGCGGACTGTACGAACAATCGATCGCCGCGCACGCTGAGGCCCGCCGGCTCGATCCCAACGTCCCCACGAGCCTCGACCAGACGTTGCTCGTGGCGGGCGAGATCGAACGGCTCCTGGGTCTCGAATCTCCGGCCGTGATCGCCGGGGCAGACGATGGAATTCGGGTGATTGGACTGGGAATGGCCGGCCGACGCGACGAAGCGCGCCAGAGGCTGCTCGCCATGCGAGGGTCACCGCGCATTCTGACGTTTCAGTCGTGGATTGATTACCTGATGGCGTGGCTGGATCGCCGTACCGCGGACATGGCGGTCCGCATATCGACCTTTACCGCACTAAAGATCCAGGACGACCCGGAAGCGATTTTCCAGGAGGGATGGATGCTGTGCGACGTCGGCGAGCACCAGCGCGGGCTCGGCTACCTGCAGCGTGCGGTTGCAAAGGGCTACTTTGCAGTCCCGATGCTCTCGGGCCGCCCGCAGTTCGACGCGCTGCGCGGCGATGCCGCGTTCCGCGCGCTTCTGGAGGAAGCGGAGGCGGGCCGCCAGGGAGCGCTCGACGCATTCCGCGAGGCTGGCGGGGAGCGGCTGATCGGCTCGTGACTTACTCGAGGGGCTTCGCCCCTCGAACTCCCCTACACGCTCTCTCGCGCGCCGCTTCGTCGGCGCGCTCCGTTCGCGTGGCTCACTCGCTCTCGCTCGCTCGCGTGGCCGGTATGTCTTGACCGAGCCAATTGGATTTATGAGATAGCTTCTAAACACGAATGAAAACACTCGCAGACCAGCGATGCCGGGCCGAGATCCTTTGCAGGCTGCGATCGGTACGGCCCGACAGCGACAAGCGCTGGGGGAAGATGTCGGCGCATCAGATGATCTGCCACCTGTCCGACTCATTCCGGATCGCAACCGGTGAGAAACGGGCGAGCGACGCCAGCGGCCGCATGCAACGGACGTTGGTGAAATGGATCGCGCTGTACGCGCCTGTGCGATGGCCGCCCGGAATTCCGACACGTCCCGAGGT
>JALYLC010000611.1 GCA_030774435.1 Actinomycetota bacterium | reverse complement strand
GCGCAGCAGGCACTCGTGGGCCCCAGCGGGATCGTGGCCACGACCTTGTTCGTCGCCGGGTCGATGCGGCTGACGCTGGGGATGTCCGGAGTCGCGAGGCCGTCATTGGCGACCCACACGGCCCGCGGAGTCACGGCGATCCCCGATGGGTTCTTTCCGACGTGGATCGTCTTGCTCACCCGATACGTCTTCAGGTCCATCCGATCGACCGTGTTCGCTTTCGGATTTGTCAGCCAGATCGACCCATCCCCGACGGCGATGTCGGCGTACGCATCGACCGGTATCTGCTTCACGACAGAGTTCGTCTCGGGATCGATTCGCAGGAGCCTGGCAATGCTGGGGTTGAGGCTCCAGACCGCCCCCTCGCCGATTGCAAGGCCGCCCATTCCCGGTGGCCACGGCGGCACGCGGATCGTGGCGGTGACCCTGGCACCGCGAGGGAAGGGGCCTTGCCCCGGAATCTGAAGGAGCGCTTTCGACACCGTGGCCGCGGGGACGGGAGCGCCGCCCGCCGTCGAACTGATGCGCGTCAGGGTGCTCGAGGCGAAGCTGCTCGCCCAGACCGACGTTCCCGCCGGCGTCAGCGCGAACGCGGAGGCATCCGCTGGCTGCGCGAAGCGGATCGGAACCCCGGCCTTTTTCCCCGAATGCACGTCGATGCGGGTGACGGTGCCGAACCCTGCGCGGCCGACGAAGAGGTAGCCGCCGGCGACGGCAAGCGAACTCGGCTCGGCGCCGACCTGGATGGGTTCACCAATCGTCCGAAGCGTTCGCGGGTCGATGCGCGTGACGGTGCCTCGCTCGCGGTCGGCGAACCAGACTTCGCCGCCGGCGACGACGATCCCGATCGGGAACCCGCCCACGTGCAGTGGAGTGATCCTGCCGGTGGCCGGGTCGATGCGCAATACCTCGCCCGCGTCGGCCGCAGTGACCCAGATAGAACGGGCACCGACCGTCAGCCCGAGGTTTCGCCCTGGTGGCAGCTCGAGCGGGGATCCGGTCGGCAGCAGCGTGCCGGCATCGACGCGGATGAGCTCCCCCGGCTGAGTCTGCAGCACCCACAGCGTCTTGCCGTCTCGCGCGAGGGGACCGAGCAAGCCTGGATACGGTCGGCTGAATTTGAGCTCGCCGGTACGCCAGTCACGCGCGTCGATTCGACTCGGACCCGCCCCGTCACCGCCCTCGTGCTCGACCGAGACGTACAGCGTGTCGCCGGCGTGCAGGAGGTACGACGCCTGTCCACCGATGTCGACACCGCGCGTGAGCGAGTCCGTGGCGAGCGCGAGGCGATAGATCGGCTGCTTGTGGACCGGCCTCTTCGGGTCGACAAGCCCGAACCAGAGGGCCTCCTCACCGGCGGCCAACGAGCCCGGATGGCCTGGGACGATTTTCGTGGCCGTGACCCCTCGCGTGGTCACGCTGTCGCCCGAGCCTCGTGTGGCCAGCAGAACGGCGCCGGCGATCGCCACCAGAGCAGAGGCCGCGATCACCGCGATGCGAAAGCGCCGTCGCCCGGGGTCGCGCGCCGGCGGTGCGGGTGCGTCCACGCGATCATCATTTCACGGTCGCCGAGGGTTTCCACCGAAATCGCGCAATCCAAGGGGAAACCCTTATTTGCGGCCACGGCGGTGTGCGACGATTGACAGATGGTGAAGCGGGTCCTGATCGTCGACGACCACGAGCCCTTTCGCGCGATCGCGCGGGAGCTTCTGGAAGCTGCGGGGTACGTGGTCTCGGGAGAAGCGGCCGACGGCGCGGAAGCCCTGGCCGCGGTCGCAGCCGACGTGCCCGACGCCGTACTGCTCGACGTGCAACTCCCCGACCGCGACGGATTCTCGGTCGCAACGGCCGTCACGGCCAACGGCGGGCCGTTCGTCGTGCTCATCTCCTCGCGCGAGGCGGAGGATTACGGTCGGCGCATCGCGGCCTGCGGCGCGCGCGGCTTCATTGGCAAGGGGCAGTTTTCAGCGGCTGCGTTCTCCGCCCTCGTCGCGTGATGTCGTCGACCCTCGCCACTCCCACGCGGACAGCGAGCATGCTGCGCGACCCGGTGCTCCTCGCGCCGGCAATCGTGGTTGCAGGTCTCGGCATCGGTTGGCTCGGAGTCGACGCCGGCGCCTCCGGCGTGCGCGTGGCCGCGGATCTCGCGCTCTCGTGGACCCTCGTCGCGGCTTCACTCGTCGCTCTGGAGCGGAGGCGCTGGAAGCGATCTCGCGCTCTACTCGCCTTGGCCGCGTTCACGCTGCTCGCCGCGGATCTTCAGTGGGCGGGTGCGAATGTCTTGTGGACGCTCGGCTTCCTGCTCGACACGGCCTGGGTCGCCCTCCTCGTCCAGGTTGTGCTGACCTTCCCTGAGGGTCGCGCCTGGTCGGGCGCCGCCCGCGTTGCCATCGCAGGCGCCTATCTGGCGACGTTCGGCGGTCAGCTCATCGGCGCATTCGTGTCGCCCGACTCTCGCGACGTGCTCTCTGTCGCGCGACAGCAGACGGTCGCCGACGCCGTCGACCGCGTGCAGGGAACCCTCGCCGTCGCCGCCGCGCTCGGCGTGCTGTGGCTGCTCGTGCGCCGGTTGCGCGTGTTGCGCGGACCCGCACGACGTGCGCAGGCGCCGTTGCTCGTCGCCGCAGCAGTCGCAATTCCTCCGCTCGTTCTGTCGCTGGCCTGGATGACCGCGACCGGTGAGGGCTCGGCGACGATCGACGCGATCGATCGCTGGGTCGCGCTGCTTGTTCCTCTCGGCCTCGTCGCGGGACTGTCGTGGTCGCGACTGCGCCGCTCGGAGGCGTCCGACCTCGTGGTCGAGCTGCGGACCGACGAAGCGACGAGCCTGCGAGAGCGTCTCGCCAAGGTGCTCGGCGACCCGACCGTCGACGTCGCCTATCGCCTGGGCGATGGCCGGCACGTGGACGCGGCGGGCCGGCCGCTGGAGCTCCCGCATGGCCCGGAGCGGGCGATCACGCTCGTGACCGTGCGGGGCGAGGAGGTTGCTGCGCTTGTGCACGACCCGGCGTTGCTGGATGAGCCGGCCCTGGTGGAGGCCGTTCGAGCAACGGCGGGGCTCGTGCTCGAGAACGAGCGCCTCGCGGCAGAAGTGCGGGCGCAGCTCGCCGAGGTGCGCGCTTCGCGCACCCGCATCGTTGCGGCGACCGACGCCGAGCGGCGGCGAATCGAGCGCAATCTCCACGACGGGGCCCAACAGCGGCTCGTCACGCTTTCCCTGGCGCTCGGGATCGCGGCAGCGCGCCAAGATGCCGCCGGCTCGGATGTACTGGCGCGAGCGCGTGATGAGGTCGACGAGGCGATCGCCGAGCTGCGCGAGCTCGCGCGCGGCATTCACCCGACCTTGCTGCGGGAGGAGGGACTGCTGACGGCGGTCGAGGCGCTGGCGCGGCGGACGCCGCTTCCGGTGACGGTGGAAGGCTCGGCCGGAGATCGTCTCCCCGACGCTGTGGAGCTTGCTGCCTACTTCCTGGTCTCGGAAGCCCTCACGAACGTCGTCAAGCACGCCGCCGCTTCGCAGGCCACCGTGCGCCTCGAGCGCATGGGCGGGACCCTTCGGGTGGTCGTCGCGGACGACGGCGTGGGCGGCGCTCGTGCCGCCGCGGATTCAGGTCTGGCGGGCCTCCGCGACCGGCTGGAAGTGCTGGATGCCAGGCTCATCATCGAGAGCCACCCCGGCGCGGGCACGAGCATCAGTGTCGAGATCCCATGCGGGTAGTGATCGCCGACGACGCGCCGCTGATCCGTCAGGGCATTGCCACGCTGCTCACCGAAGCTGGGCTCGACGTCGTCTCCCAGGTCGGCGATGCCCGCGCCCTGCTCGCGAGCGTGCGCGACGAGCGTCCCGATGTCGCGCTCATTGATATCCGCATGCCCCCGACTCATACCGACGAGGGGCTCCGCGCGGCGCAGGAGATTCGCGCGAGCTACGGGGAGACGGCGGTCGTGGTGCTCTCGCAGCACCTCGAGGCCGAATACGCACTTCGGCTCATCGAGGAGAGCCCCGAGGGTGTGGGATACCTCCTGAAGGAGCGCGTGGGTCGTGTCGAGCAACTGGTCGACGCCATCCAGCGCGTGGGAGCCGGTGAGTGCGTCATCGACCGGGCCGTCGTCGACGAGTTGATGGCCAACCGCCGCCATGCGGATCCCGCCGCCGACCTCACGCCGCGCGAGCGGGAGATCCTCGCGCTGATGGCGGAGGGACGCTCAAATCAGGGCATCTGCGGGGCCCTTTGGCTCAGCCCGAAGACCGTCGAGGCGCACATCCGAAACGTCTTCGCGAAGCTGGGGATCACAGCAGCGGCCGAGGACAACCGCCGCGTCCTCGCCGTCCTCACCTACCTGAGGCGCTGAGAGAGCCGGCCGCCTGGCCACTCGCTTGAGCCGTAATCACCGAGCCCGCCATGGCGAACGATGAGCGAGCGGGAGCGCGACGATCGACGCCGGGTGCGCGAGCCGAACATACGGCTGAACATAAGCCACGGCGCGTGGTTGCAGTCGCGTGGCGCCGTCGGCGAGTCATCGGGGCGGGACGGACTGAACGACGCCGACCGTTTTACGCAGCGTCTGTGCGCGGGCTGCAGCATCCGTGCGTCGAGGCGGTGGAGGCGTTGACAGGTGACGAGGCAACCTCGATGGTGTCGCGAGCGGACACCTGTGAACCTGGAGGATCGGATGCCTTCCGTCGATCACGAGCGCACGATTCGCGACTACTTCAATGCGTGCACTGCGGGCGACACCCGGGTGATTGCCTCGTTCTTCGCGCCGGACGCGGTGCACTACTTTCCCGACGGCGATACGTACCCGGACGGCTCCCCGCAGCGCGCGTTTCGCGGCGCCGAGGCGATCGGACACGGGTTCGGCGACAGGTTCGGGGGCGAGTTCCGCACGCGCTGGACGGTCGATCATGTGATCGTGGATGCCGAGCGGCGCGAGGCGGTGATCGAGTGGTCGAACTTCAAGCCGTCGGTGTCTCCCGAGGCTCGCCTGCGCGGCGCGGAGTTCTACCGTTTCGACGCCGCCGGCAAGATCGTCGAGATCCGCGCCTACTACGCGTGTCCGCCCGGTGACCCGGGCCGCCCGTACGAGCTCGGCGAGTTCGACTACGCCGGGCGTGGGTACCCGGTCGCCGATCGCTAGACGCGGTCAGGCGTCGGTGAGGTCGGTCATCGAGATGTAGGTGACGACCTGGCCGACGTTGTGCAGGGCGGCGAGCTTGTCGGCGTGGAAGCGCTCGTAGGCCGGGAGGTCTGGGACCTCGACGCGTAGCAGGTAGTCGAAGTTGCCGGTGACGTGGTGGCACTCGACGACCTCGGCGATGGCGCGCGCACCTTCTTGGAAGCGCTGGATGTGCTCGCGCTGGTGGCGGACGAGACGGACTGCGACGAAGGCGGTCAGCCCGCGGCCGTCGGCTTTCGGGTCGATGATCGCCCGGTAGCCGCGGATCACCTGCTGGTCCTCGAGGCGTCGTAGCCGTCGCGAGCAGGCCGATGCCGACAAGCCCGTCGCGCTTGCCAGCTCGGCGACGGTTGCTCGGCCATCGCGTCGCAGGAGGTCGAGAATCACGCGATCCGGAGCATCGAGCACGGCCATCGTTGACGTATCATTGCGCAAACGAGGCATGGATGCGCACGATTTGTGCGCAAATACATCAATTGTCGGCACCGGTTCGCGATCCGATGAATGAGCATGCAGACTCGTTGCATGCCCGATCATCGCCGCGCGCCGGTCACGGCCGCCATTCACACGAAGCGTGCGGCAACGCTCGCTCGCCCTGTCTCCTCTCCGATCTTCCAGACGACGACGTTCGCGCTCCCGTCTGCCGCCGACCTCTCCCGCGTGGCAATCGAGGTCGCGACGCCGGACTTCTACACGCGCCACGGGAACCCGAACCACGTCGAGCTGGCCGACGCGGTCGCGACGCTCGAGGGCGCCGAGCGCGGCCTCGTCTTCGGCTCGGGCATGGGCGCGCTCACCACCGCGGTGCTCGCGCTGGTCCGAGCAGGCGACCACGTGGTGGCGCAGCGGAGCATGTACGGCGGCTCGCTGAGCCTTGTGCAGGCACTGCTGCCACGCCTCGGGGTCGACTGCACTCTCGTCGAGCAGACGGACGTCAGCGCCTGGGAGGACGCCGTCACGCCCGCCACGCGGCTGTTCCTGATCGAGTCGCCGAGCAACCCGCGGCTCGAGATCACCGACGTCGCAGCGGTCGCCGCGATCGCGCGCGAGCGCGGCATCGTGACGCTGGCGGACAACACGTTCGCGACTCCCGTCAACCAGCGGCCGATCGCGCTCGGCGTCGACCTCGTCTGGCACAGCGCGACGAAGTACCTGGCCGGCCACTCGGACACCTCAGCCGGCGTCGTCGTCGGTCCGGATGCCCTGATCGAGACGATCTGGAACATGTCGTTGACGGTCGGCGCGGTGCTAGGCCCGTTCGACGCCTGGCTCGTGACACGCGGGATCCGCACGCTGCACCTGCGCGTCGAGCGCCACAACACGACGGGAGCGGTCGTCGCCGACCACCTGAGCCGGCGTCCCGAGATCGCCGTCGTCAACTATCCCGGCCTCCACGCCCACCCCTCGCACGCGATCGCTGCGCGCCAGATGGACGGGTTCGGCGGCGTCCTCAGCTTCGAGCTGCGCGGCGGGTTCGACGCCGCGGCGAAGACGATCGAAGGGCTCGAGCTGTTCCAGCTTTCCGCGAGCCTCGGCAGCGTCGAGAGCCTCGCCGTGCATCCAGCGTCGATGTGGCGGGCCGTGCTCACGGACGACGAGCTGGTCGCGGCAGGCCTCCAGCCCGGCCTCGTCCGTCTCGCCTGCGGCCAGGAAGACCCGGCCGACCTGATCGACGACCTCGACCGCGCGCTGGACGCGCTCCGAGGGTAGGCCGCGTACGCGAGACCGTCGGAACGAGCGCGCCATTGTCGGGGCTTGAATCAGCTCGGTCTGAACATACCGTTGAACATACGGCTGACGCTCTCCGATGCCCTTGGATGTCCGTCGATGTCCGCGCGACCCTCAGCAGCGACGTGCAAATGAGGGACGTAACCAGCCGATTTACAGGGAGAACGCGTTCGATCGGCTGCGAGTAGCGATCAGCCGGCCGACGCTTTCAAGGCAGCCATGTTAGACCGCTCCGTTACCCCGCCTGGCTTGATTATGCGGTTTTCGGGCTGTTTTTAACTTCGCTCGAAACCGACCGTGTATGAGCGGCAGCGGTTTCGGCGCCTGAATCTCGCTTAACCATGCCGTTCGCGATGCGTACGTGGCTGCGTTGGAGGCAGCCACGTACGGCGTGGATCGCGCCGCCGTGAGGCCAAGGCGGTCATCGCACACGAGGCGCACGCCGACTATCGGCTCGGCTGCTCGTCCCGGCGTGTCGAGATCCGCTCGGCGGCAACCCGACGCGTACGGCGGTCGTCAGACCGAATCGGTTTGGTGCGCGAGCGCTTCGAGCACCGCTGCGGTGTTCGACACCCAACCGAACAGTGTCTCGATCACCTTTAGCGATGCGTCGTGCGTGCCGAGCGGTTCGGAGGTGCAATCCTCGAGCACGACGCAGGTGTAGTCGCGGAACGTCGCGTCCCGCACCGTCGACTCCACGCATACGCTCGTGGTGCAGCCTGCGACGAGCAGTTGCGTGACTCCCAATCCGCGCAGGACATCATCGAGTTCCGTTTCGAAGAACCCGCTGTAGCGGTGCTTCGACACGACGATGTCGCCAGGCTCAGGCGCGAGGTCCGGCACGTTCCTGGTGTTCCAGGTTTCGCGGACGAGGACCCGGCTTGGTGACCCATCCGGTGCATCGACCGTAGCGCCGAGCGCGAGCGGGCGGTGTTTGACACGGTGCGGTCCCTCGGGCGGGCCCGCGTCCGAAAGATCGGGCGCATGCTCCATGTTGAGGTAGACGACAGGAATGCCCGCGGCGCGCACGGCGTCAAGCACCGGGCGCGTTGCCTGGGCGGCGGCGGCGATCCCGCTGATGTCGATGCCAGCGCTTTCGAACATGCCGCCGGGTGAGGCGAAGTCGTTTTGCGCGTCGATCACGATCATGGCGACGCGGCGAGGATCGAGGTCGAGTGGCTCGGGTCGGGCATCGAGTCTCACCATCGCGGCCGATCATAAGAAAGTTCGAAAAGTGCGACCGCCACTACAGTCGCCGGCCGCGAGGCTCGTTCGCTCGATGACGCTCGGCAACTACAGCCCGAGGATCAGGGCCAGTGCCTCATCGAGCGCGTGGATCTCACTGGCGCTGAGGCGGCCTGCCGACTTCCCCAATCGCTGAGGATCGACCACCGTCGTTTGCTCGACGAGCGCGCGTGTCTCCGCGCCTGCGATCGTGATGACCGGCCTGAAGCTCGCTGCCAGCGCGCTCTGAGACGTCGGGGTGACGAGCAGCGTACTCAGGCCGAGCAGTTCGTCCGCTTGGACGACGACGGCGTAGCGCGCCCCGCGCTGTTCGTGGCCGCGCGCACGACGTAGCGCGGGTAGACGGAAGATCTCGCCGCGCACCATCTCAGGTCGCAGGCGGGGCGAGTTCGGCGAGGTGATCGCGGATCGCGAGCATCTCCGCGCGGTCGGCCTCGTCGCTCGCGATGCGCTGCACTTCCTCGGCGAGCGCCGAGCGGGAGAGGCGCCGGGCGGCTCCCTCTTGCAGCGCGATGCGCACCGCTTCGGAATCACTCAGCCCCTGCGCGCGCAATGTCCTCAGCGCGGCTTCGGACGCATCGTCGAGGCGGACATGCAGGGAGCGAGCCATGGCCAAAATGTAGCACGATTCGTGCTACGGGATACCTCGAGGAGACCTCCACCTCGAGTTGCTTGAACAAACCTCTGAACATACGGATGACGATCGCAGATGCTCTCCAACGTCCTTCAACGTCCGACGGGACGCGAGGGTCTACGTTCGGACGATCGTGAGTCTCCTCGGGTTTGCAGGGCAAATGGGCTCCGGATGAAGAACGTCGCGAACCGCCGGCCCACGCTTTCAAGGCAGCCACGTTAGACCGCTCCGTCACCCCGCCTGGCGCATGGTTGAGCCATATTTAGGCATTCCCGCCCCCTAGGGGGCAGCGAGCCTGTTGGCGGGGCCGCGTGGCTCGGAGCTGAGCCACCCAGCCCCGACGAACGCGTCCTCGTGGAGAACGTCCTCCCCGCGGTTGCGAACGCGTGTCAAAGTCGTTCTTCGATCCGTCCGCGTGCGGAG
>JALYLC010000610.1 GCA_030774435.1 Actinomycetota bacterium | reverse complement strand
CCGCCTGCGGCGAGAGCGCATGCTGCCCCGCCGCGACCAGGTCCATCGGGGGCAGCCAAGCGGGCACGGCCTCGGCTTGGGCCGGCGCACACAACAACAGCACACCAAGCCCCAGCAAACAGATCACGCCCCGCATTCCCGCCGATGCGCCCTGATCGACCTGTCCACACTCGCACTTCGATCTACCAGAACTCGCGGCGATCGCGAACGAGGAGGGCATGTCGAGCCTCCAAGGCAACGAGAGACGCAGACTCTTCGAGTCGATCGTGCCAGAAGAACGCAACAAAAGCTACAAACCGGACGGCACATGCGGTCGACCACCAGCCGGCGCGCGCCAAACTCCTCACCGCGATGGCGCCGTGGTTCTTGGTCGACAGATTCGCGAGGAAGCCGTTCGGCGCACATCACGGCGCGCCGCGAGAGCGCGATCGGAGCCAGGGCTCGTCGCGCCGCAGGGCGGAGCCTCGTGGCGAGCGCGGTGCGATCGAGGTGCATGACGGTCACCGAGACCCAGTGCCGCGGCCTCTCGCGCTCTCAGCGCCGTCCGCCGGGCGCTGGAGAAACATCCAATGAGCAGGTATTTCTGGCGATCTGACGGTCACCCTTGCGGGAGGCGGGGACCTCCCGCGATGCACTTAGGAAGCCCAATGAAAGTGGATCATCAAGGAGACCTTCTCAGGCTAACGGCGTAGCCGAAGCGCCCCGCAATGTAGTCGCGTGTGCGGCTGTCGGCCGGGGCCGTGAAGATCTGCTCTCGCTCGCCGACCTCGACGAGCTCGCCGTCGAGGAGGAAGGCGACGCGGTCCGCCAGACGGCGGGCCTGCGCGAGGCTGTGCGTCACAACTACCTGCGCGAGATCCGCCCGGAGCCCGACGAGCTGACGCTCCACCAGCGCAGTCGCGCCCGGGTCGAGCGCGGAGCATGGCTCGTCGAGGAGGATCGCCTCGGGTCGGGACGCGAGCACCCGCGCAATGCACAGGCGTTGCTGCTGGCCGCCCGAGAGCGCGAGCGCAGACTCATCGAGGCGATCACGGACCTCGGCGAGCAATCCCACCCGCTCGAGCAGCTGGTGCACGCGCTCCGCGCACGCCTCCTCACCGCCAACCAGGTGATGCTCGCGCAGCGGCAGGGCGATGTTGTCGTAGACGGACAGCGGGAAGGGGTTGGGCTGTTGGAAGACATACCCGACCCGCCGCCGCAGCTCCTCGCGGCCAAAGGCGCCCCTTCCCGTGGCGGGCGCGCCGCCGAGTCGGATGGACCCCTCGCTGCGACCGCCGGGGGTGAGCTCGTGCAGGCGGTTGAGGGCGCGCAGCAGCGTCGTCTTTCCCGAGCCAGAAGGCCCGATCAACGCGAGGATCTCGCCCTGGCACACGTCGAACGACACGTTCCGGACCGCAGCGCGGCGTCCGTAGACGCACGAGAGGTGGCGAACCTGCAAGAGTGGCTCGCTGGCGACACCGTTCCCGCTTACGACCCCGCTGTCCATACGATCAGCTCGCCCCCTCCCGCCTGGCCGATGAGAAGGATGTCGATGTCGACCGGCCGGTCTGTCTGCGGCACGGAAGCGGTCCTCGTCCCCGCGGCGATGATACGTCCGTCGCGGCGCACCACCGCCTCGACCAGCACCTTGCGCGGCGGCGCTGTGGCCGAGCCGTCGAGTGTTGCCGTCGCGACCCAGCCGAACGCGCCGTGGCGCAGCCGGGCCGAGCGCACCGCGAGGCTCGCCGGCCGCCGGGCCGAGAACGTGCCGGTAGCGGAAATCCGCGCGGTCGAGGGGGCGGCGCTGACCGCGATGGTGTCGGTCACGAAGAGGACGCTCTGCCCCGCGCCCACGTAGGGGACGTGCACGCTCAGCGGATCGGTGCCCGGAGCCGTGCTCGTACCCACCAGGATGCCGGCTCGGTCGACGAGGTCGGTCGCGATCAACGCGTTGGTGACGGCGCGGCGCGTATCCGGGTTCGTGATGCGGAGGACGACGGCGACCGAGAGGTCGGCAGGGTCGACGAAAAGCGCCACGACCGAGGTTCGCAGCCGGTGTCCAGGGGTCTGGGGCGCCGGCCCGCTGGAGGCGGTCGGCGTAGACG
>JALYLC010000609.1 GCA_030774435.1 Actinomycetota bacterium | reverse complement strand
GGCCAGCAGCCTGGCGGCGGGGGCGATCGGCTCGCTGTCGCCGTCGCAGTCGACGGCCGCAGTGCCGACCACCGTCGCGAGCAGCGGAATCCCGCTGCCGCTGCGAGCGCCGGCGATGCCGACGTGCAGCACGATGTCCGCGCCGCCCTCCGCAACCGCGTCCTCGGTCGCGGTGTAGGCCTCGCGCGGGCCGATGCCGCAGACCAGCGTGCGCGCTCCCGCTGCGCCGGCGAGCTCCTGTGGGGTAGCTGCGATCACGAGCAGCACGCGCGCACTCTAGGGGCGCAGGCGGGACGGGGCGGCGCCGAGCGGTCTTGTCGGGAGCTTGATGCGGAAACGATCAATCGGGACACGGCTTTTACGCGCTCCTTGCGAGCATTCGAGTCGGCATCATCAACGTCGTTAAACACAGAGGTGTGAGACCACATGTTCGTCAACAACGAGCTGACAGAGCGGGGCCTGCTTCATCGGATGCTCCGTCGCGTCAGCGAGGAGGTCACGACCGAGGAGCGCACGGCCTGGGCCCGCTCGATCGACGCGACCATCAAGGACGCGGCCAGCCCGGGCGTTCCGCTTCGCAACCGCATCGCCCGCCCCGCAGTCGTGCTCGGCGCCGCGCCGGCTCTCTCGGCCGTCGCAGCAGCGCTGCGCAACGATGACCTGGCCATCTCGCGCGAATCGCTCGACGCGGTGCGCGAGTTCATGACCAACGGGGTCGACTCCCCGCTCTATGGCCGCGACCCGCTGGCCGCCCGCCGCGGCGCGGATGCGCTGCGCCGCGTGCTGGTCGGTGCGGAGGCCGCCCAGCGCGCCGCCGTCTCGACGGCCGCCTGAAGTTACCGAACCTCCTCTCCCCTCCCCCTGAGGCGGGCGGCGCCCCCCAGCGCCGCCCGCTTCTACGATGCCGGGCATGAGAGAGCTGTGGGGCGCCGAGACGCGTAAGGCCATAGACAACTTCCCGGTCTCGGGCCGGCCCATCCCGGTCGGCGTCGTGCGCTGGCTCGGGCGCATCAAGGCCGCTGCCGCCCGCGTCAACGCCGACCTCGGCCTGCTGGAGCCCGAGCTCGCAGCGCGCATCGCTGCAGCGGGCGACGCCATCGCCAAGGGTGAGCACGACGATCAGTTCCCGATCGACGTGTTCCAGACCGGCTCCGGCACGTCTTCCAACATGAACGCGAACGAGGTCATGGCGACCCTCGCGGGCGAGGGCGCGCATCCCAACGACCACGTCAATCTCGGGCAGTCCTCGAACGACGTCTTCCCGTCGGCGGTGCACCTCGCGGCGCTGGACGCCGCGACCAACGACCTGCTGCCGGCGCTCGGCGAGCTCGAGGCGTCGCTGGAGGCCAAGGCCAGGGAGTTCTCCGAGGTCGTCAAGGCCGGCCGCACACATCTCATGGACGCCGTGCCGGTCACGCTGGGCCAGGAGTTCGGCGGCTACGCGGCGCAGATCAAGCTCGGAGCGGCCCGCGTCGAGGACGCGCTGCCGCGCCTCGGCCAGATCCCTCTCGGCGGCACGGCGACAGGCACCGGGCTGAATACGCACCCAGAGTTCGCCCGGCGCGTCCGCACCCTGCTCGCGGAGGACTCGCGCCTGCCGATCGCCGCTCCCCTCGACCACTTCGAGGCACAGGCCAATCGTGACGCGCTGATCGAGACTTCGGGAGCGCTCAAGGTCGTGGCCGCCTCGCTCACGAAGATCGCGAACGACATCCGCTGGATGGGCTCGGGGCCGCGCGCCGGGCTCGGCGAGCTGATCCTGCCGGAGCTCCAGAAAGGCTCGTCGATCATGCCCGGCAAGGTCAACCCCGTGATCTGCGAGGTTGTCACCCAGGTGGCTGCGCAGGTGATCGGCAATGACACCGCGATCACGATCGGCGGCATGTCCGGTGCGTTCGAGCTCAACGTCTACATCCCGCTGATGGCGCGCAACCTGCTCGAGTCGATCGGCCTCCTGGCGTCGGCCGGCCGCCTGCTCGCGCGCAAGCTGGTGGACGGCGTCGAGGCCGACATCGAGCGCAACGAGCAGCACGGCGAGGCCACGCTCGCGATGGCGACCGCCCTCAACCCGTTCATCGGCTACGACCGGGCGAGCGCCATCGTCCGCGACGCGACCTCCAGCGGGCGCTCCCTGCGCGAGGTCGCGCGCGCACACGGCGTCGAAGAGTCGGTGCTGGACGAAGCGCTCGACCTGCGCAAGATCGCGCGCGGCAACGAGGCCTGAGGCGTCAGCGGCCGCTGGCCGAGAGGTGCTGGTAGTCGCGCGCCCCGCTCCAGCGCCCGCCCCAGCCCCAGCCGATGCGCGTGAATGCGCGCAGGACCGCGCCACCCTCGGCGATCACGCCCGGCCGCGTACGTACGCGGGCGCGGTCCAGGTAGGGCCGCGACGCCGGATGACTCGTCGTGCCGTCCGCCGCGACATACGGGTTCTCGATCGGATCGATGTCGATCGCCCGTCCGTAGGCGTGCTCCGACCAGTGCGACGAGCCGGTGGCGCTACGGCAGTTGAAGGCCGAGGTGTTGCCGGCCTCGATCGAGCGGAAGTCGGAGCCCCCGTAGGCCTCGATCGGCAGCATCCGCCGGATCGGGAAGCGCGCCGCGTACAGCTGACCGAAGGCCCGCGCGACAGGCGCCGCGACGCTACGGTTGACGACGAGCGCGCCGCGGTGCGCGCGCCCGTCGAAGCCGACGTAGGTCAGCGTCACGCGCCGCAGGTCCGACAGGAGGACCGGGCAGCCCGGGCGCCAGACCGACGGCGTCATCGCCTTGCGCTGCGTTGCGCTCAGCGGAGCCACCTGCGCTGTGTACGGCGGCAGGGCGGCGGGCGCCGCCGCGATCACAGCGCGCCGGCGCGCAACGCGCCCGTGGCCGCGAGCTGCTGCTCCTCGGCACGGTAGGACGAGCGCACGAGCGGCCCCGAGAACACCGACCCGAAGCCCAGGTGCTCACCAGCCTCGCGGAAGCGTCGGAACGAGTCGAGCGGGACCCAGCGGTCGAGCGGCAGGTGCCGAGCGGTCGGCTGCAGGTACTGGCCGATCGTGACCACGTCGACGCCGTGCGCCCGCAGGTCCCGCAGCGTGGCGACGATCTCGTCGTCGGTCTCGCCCATGCCGGCGACGATTCCCGACTTCACCATCAGGGGACCGCGCTCCGGGAAGTGAGCGTCCCAGACCTCGCGCGCGCGCCGCAGCAGCCACAGCGCCCGGTCGTAGTCGCCCTTGATGCGCACGCGCGGCTGGATGCGGCGCACGGTCTCGATGTTGTGGTTGAACACCTGCGGGTGGGCGCCGAGCACGGTCACGAGCGCCTCGTCCTCGCGGCCGAGGAAGTCGGGCGTCAGCACCTCGATGCTCGCGGCGGGCAGGCGCCGCCGCAGCGCGCGGATCGTCCGCGCCCAGTGCTCGGCACCGCGATCGTCGAGATCGTCGCGGTCGACAGAGGTCACGACGACGTGGTTCAGGCCCATGCGCTGTGCCGCCGCGGCCAGCCGGCCGGGCTCGAGCGGATCGAGCGGGTCGCCACGCTTGGCGGAGTTGACGGCGCAGTACCGGCAGGCGCGCGTGCACGTGTCGCCCATGATCTGGAAGGTCGCGGTGCCGCGCCCCCAGCACTCGCCGATGTTCGGGCAGCGCGCCTCCTCGCAGACCGTGTGCAGGCCCTCGGACCGAACGATGCCGTCCAGCTCGTCGTAGCGCGAGCCGGCCGTGCGCAGGCGCACGCGCATCCATGGCGGTCGCTCGTGCGCAAGCTCTCCCCACGGCATGCCCGCAGCTTAG
>JALYLC010000608.1 GCA_030774435.1 Actinomycetota bacterium | reverse complement strand
AAGCAGGCGAGCATCGCTTCTAGGTCGTGCGCGTTCTGCGCCGCGGTGAGACGGTCGATCACGTCGTGTGGAGCACTCACCGAGCGAGCATACGCCCGCGGCGAGGCTGGACGATCTGGCTCGAGATCGAGTTCCAGGTGCCTCCCGGCCGCACCAGCCTTGGCGCGCCGCCAAGCCCCCGCACGTTCGCAACACGGCGCGTTCCGGTTTGCCGAGTGCGGTGTCGGTCTTCCCCTCCTATGACAACGGTGTCCAGACGCAGTGACGACCGAGCCGATCCGATCACGAACATCGACGACGGACGCTACGTGAAGGAGCCGGCCCCTTGTGGTCGAGGTCAAGACGGCGCTTCGCTCCAGCGCTCAAGCGCTACGCCAGGTCCAGCGGTTGAACGAGGCTGCGAAGCGGCAAGCGTGGGACGATCAGGTCCGCTTCGCCGTCGCGCTTGGGAAGCGGCCTCCGTACGGCGTGCTCGAGAAGTTGCGAGCCGCCGGCGTTGAGGTCTCCGGGCAGTCGGATGATGGCTTCACACATCTGGTGTAGAGGCAACTTCCGCGGCGGGCAGCGCCGCGTGCGACTCCCTCACGTTTTCGCCACTGCTGACCTCTCTGCGGGCCAGCCGCGGGGATGACCGTTGTTTGCTAGAGCTTGATGCAGACCGACTTGGTCTCCAGGTAGTTGTCGACCACGTCACGGCCCATCTCGCGGCCCCAGCCCGACTCCTTGAAGCCGCCAAAGGGCAGGGCGGCGTCAAAAACGTTGTAGCAGTTGACCCAGACCGTGCCGGTCTGCAGCTCGGAGGCGATCCGATGCGCGTGGCTGATGTCGCGGGTCCACACGCCGGCGGCGAGGCCGAAGTTGCTCAGGTTGGCGGCGGGGAGCACGTGCTCGTGGTCGGTGAAGGGCATCGCGGTCACTACCGGCCCGAAGATCTCCTCGCGGACGACCTTCATCTCGGGCGTGGTGTCGACCAGGACGGTCGGCTCGACGAAGTAGCCGCGCTCACCAGCTCGGTGCCCGCCGGCGACTGCGCGCGCTCCCTCGGCGATGCCGGACTCGACGAAGCCGCACACGAGGTTCATCTGATCGCTAGAGACCAGCGGGCCCATCTGGGTGTCGGGGTCCA
This sequence comes from Actinomycetota bacterium, assembly GCA_030774435.1. Classification (GTDB taxonomy): domain Bacteria; phylum Actinomycetota; class Thermoleophilia; order Gaiellales; family JALYLC01; genus JALYLC01. The sequence goes on along the minus strand of JALYLC010000608.1, from coordinate 2,317 downwards.
GGCCGGGCCCGAGCTTGATCTTGCGCGCCTCCTCAGCGACGCCGGCGATGACGTCATCGAACACGTCGGCCTCCACATAGAGCCGCGAGCCCGCGGCGCAGCACTGGCCGTGGTTGAAGAAGATGGCCATTGCCGCGCCCGGGACGGCGATCTCCAGGTCGGCGTCCTTGAGCACGATCTGGGGCGACTTGCCGCCGAGCTCGAGGGTGAGCTTCTTGAGGTTGCCGGCGGCCGCCTGGACGATCTTCCTGCCCACCTCGGTCGAGCCCGTGAAGGCAACCTTGTCGACGGTGGGATGCGCGGCCAGCGCGGCGCCCGCGTCGCCGAAGCCGGTGACGATGTTCACCACGCCGGCCGGCAGACCGGCCTCCAGCAGCAGCTCGCCGAGGCGCAGCGCCGACAGCGGCGTCTGCTCGGCCGGCTTGAGCACGACCGTGCACCCAGTCGCCAGCCCCGGCCCGAGCTTCCAGGCCGCCATCAGCAGCGGGAAATTCCACGGAACGATCTGGCCCACCACACCCACGGGCTCACGCCGCGTGTACGCGTGGAACGCTGCGCCGGGCGCCGTGACCCCCGAGATCGGGATCGTCGCGCCCTCGAGCTTCGTGACCCACCCCGACATGTAGTGGAACAGGTCGCCCGCCAGCGCGACATCAGCCACGCGCGCCACCGACCGCGGCTTGCCGTTGTCAAGCGACTCCAGCGTGGCGAGCTCATCCGCGTTCTCGAGGATCAGGTCGCCAATGCGGTGGATCAGCCGCCCCCGGTCCGACGGCGTCATCCGCCGCCACTCCGATCCCAACTCGAACGCGCGGCGCGCAGCGCGCACGGCGCGCTCGATGTCCTCGGCTTGGCCGTGCGCGACCTCGGTCAGCACATCCTCGCTCGCCGGGTCGTACGTCGGGAATGTCTTCCCCGAGGCGGCCTCGACCCATTCGCCGTCGATCAGAAGCTTCTTGGGCGCGGCGAGGAACCCGCTCGTGCGCTCGTCGAGTTCAAATTGGACGGCCACCGCTGCTCCTCCCGTCGGGGGATCGCGCCGGTCCCGCACGAATCCGTGCGCTGCGCCAGCGCCGCTTTGCGGGCCCCGGCACCCAGATGTCGGGCACCGCGCCGACCATCATCTCAAAGCACCCGCGGGAGTACTAGTAGGACTTCGTTAGGGGTCTGGATCGGCGGGCGAACCGTGACGGATGTCGCCATTCGAGATGGGGAATGCGACGCGGGAGTGGCTCCGACGAAAGTACCCCGGTCGAAGAACGCACCCCGCAACGATCCTGGTCCAGCGGCTCCGGCAAGAAGTCAAAGCGGTGTTGCGGTGCCTGAGCACAAGAAAGAGCCGCGGACCTCTGCCGTGCGCATCGACGCCACGGATCGCATCGCGGACTCTCCCACTCAACGGCGCGGCGGGCTTGTGACGCTTGCGAGCTCGTCGTGGCTTACCTGGATGGGTCTTCGATCGGGTGACCACACACCAGTTGCCGACGGCTAGAGCGCGCTTCGGAAGTTCGGGAGGTTCGGCTCAGGCGGGACTCGCGTACGCGACGCGAAGCTACCCACGCCGACCCTTCGGTCGTTCGGTCGTCCCTCACCCACATGCCGACCAACGATGTCGCTGCCATCCCGAGCGAGCGTGTCGCCCAACAGGCGTCGTCATGGGCAGCGCTCAGGCCTGCCCGTCATGTCCGCCGCCGAGGCGCTCGCCGAGGTCGACGTCAGTCACGAAGCGGGCGTAGTCTCCGCACCGCACCCCGCCGCACCCACACGACATGCTCGCCTACGCCGACAGCGCCGACCAACGTGGCTTGCGGTCATGATCGCCGGCGCAGGCGGCGGCGCGCGCCTGCCGGGCATGCTCGCCGCCGCCACCCCCCTGCCGGTCATCGGCGTCCCCGTCCCCTTGCGCCAGCTCGATGGCCTGGACTCTCTGCTGTCGATCGCCCAGATGCGCGTAGGAGTCCCCGTCGCCACCGTCGCGATCGCTGGCGTACGCAACGCCGGCCTGCTCGACGTACGCATCCTCGCCACAGCCGACCCCGCCCTGCTTGAGTGGGTGCGCGTATTCCAGGCCCAGCTCGTCGAGAGCGCGCGCGCCCCACGGACGCCCACGTCCGCACTGACACCGACAACCAAGGAGCCTGATCGCCTTGCTCGCAGGAACGCGACTGCTCATCACCGGCGTGGTCACCACCGACAGCATCGCCTTCGCCACCGCGGTCCGCGCTCAAGCATTGGGCGCCGAGGTGATCCTCACCACCCTGGAACGCGACCGTGCGCTGTGCGAGGAGGCCGCCGACCAGCTGCCCGCCACCCCCGA
>JALYLC010000607.1 GCA_030774435.1 Actinomycetota bacterium | reverse complement strand
GGCCAGCAGCGCCCGCGCGCGGAAACTGCGCGACTTCATGGTGCCTTCCGCCACCCCCGTCACCTCACCGGCCTCCGCCGGCGTGAGCCCGCAGACGTCGCACAGGAGCGCTGCCTCGCGGAACTGCTCGGGAAGCCCGTCCAGCGCCCGGGTCAGCAGCCCCTGCCGCTCGCTGCCCGCGAACGGGTCGCGGGGATCGGCCTGCTCGGGCAGCCCTGTGGAGTCGGTCGTCGCGCGTCGTCGCGCGAGCAGGTCGTAGCACTTGTTCGTGGCGATGCGGTAGAGCCAGGTCGAAACGCGTGCCCGCCGATCGAAGCGCGGCAGCGCGCGGTAGGCGGCGATGAACGTCTCCTGGAGCGCGTCCTCGGCGTCGTCGGCATTGCGGCAGATGCGCAGGGCCAGCGCATACACCCGTGCCCGGTGACGCCGCACGAGCTCCTCGAAGGCCTCCCTCTGGCCCTCCGCCGCACGGCGCGCGAGCGCCTCATCGGTCGCAGCGCCGATCACCCAGGTCCCGTTCCCCGGAGCAGCGAGTCGCCTGCGAGACTGACGCGGTGCGTACCGACGAGCTCGACTACGCGCTGCCCGAGGAGCTGATCGCGCAGCGGCCGGCCGAGCGCCGCGATGCCTCGCGCCTGCTGGTGCACAGACGGGACGGGACGATCGAGCACCGGCGCTTCGACGACCTCGTCGGGCTGCTCCACCCGGGCGATCTCGTCGTGGTCAACAGCAGCCGCGTGCTGCGCGCGCGCATCGCCGTGCGTCGCCCGACCGGGGGAGGGGGCGAGGTCCTGCTGATCGAGGAGCGGGCAGACGGGCTCTGGGAGGCGCTCGTGCGCCCCTCGCGCCGCACGCGCCCGGGATTCAGCCTGGCGTCGGTCGAGGGCGAGCTCGCGATCGAGCCGGTCATGGCCCTCGGCGACGGCCGCTGGCTCGTCCGCCCGTCGCTGGCCGGGGCCGAGCTCGAGCACGCGCTGGAGCGCGCCGGGCGCATGCCGCTGCCCCCGTACGTGCGCGATCCGGCTGTGCCCGACGACCGCTACCAGACGATCTATGCGCTCCGGCCGGGCAGCGCGGCGGCCCCGACCGCCGGCCTCCACTTCACGCCCGAGCTGTGGGAGCGCCTGCGCGCGCACTGCGAGGTCGTCGAGGTGGAGCTGCGCGTCGGCCTCGACACGTTCCGGCCGGTCACGGCCGAGACGCTCGAGGCGCACCCGATGCACAGCGAGGCCTACTGCGTGGATCCCGCCGTGCGCACCGCTATCGGCGAGGCCGTCGCAGGCGGGCGCCGCGTTGTCTGCGTCGGCACGACGTCGGTACGGGTGGTGGAGACGATCGCCGATCCCGCGGCGCCGGACGAAGGCCGCGCGTCGCTCCTGATCGCGCCCGGCTACCGCTTCCGCGCCGTCGGCGCACTCGTGACGAACTTCCACCTGCCTCGCTCCACCTTGCTCGCGCTCGTGATGGCCTTCAGCGGGGTCCCCGAGACGCGCCGCATCTACGCCGAGGCGATCCGCGAGCGCTACCGCTTCTACAGCTTCGGCGACGCGAGTCTGCTGCTCTAGCGAGCGGTACGCCGCAGAGCGGCGCGCCGTCACCCACGCGTGCATATAAAGGGGTCAGACCCCTTTATATGCACGCGCGTCACCCTGGCAGGCCGAGCTCCGCGCTGATGGGCTTCAGCGCGTCGATCACGACCTGGATGTGCTCGTCGAGATCGACGCCGAGGAGCTCGGCGCCCTCGTATACGTCGTCGCGGTCGACGCCCGCTGCGAACGACTTCTGCTTGAGCTTCTTGCGCACGCTGCGGGGCTCGAGCGTCGAGAGGCCCTCCGGGCGCACGAGCCCGCAGGCGTGCACGAAGCCGGCCAGCTCGTCGCAGGCGAAGAGCACGAGCTCGAGCTCGCTCTCGCGCGCCGCGACGTCCTGCAGGTGGTTGGCGTGCGAGAGCACGGCGCGCACGAACCACTCGGGATAGCCCAGCTCGCGCAGATGCGGCGCGCCGTTCTGCGGGTGCAGGTCGAGCGTCGGATGGCGCTCGTAGTCGAAGTCGTGCAGGAGCGCGACGTTGCCCCAGGCGTCCTCGTCGGCGCCGCGCTGGCGCGCGTAGGCGCGCACGGCGGCCTCGACCGCGTAGGCATGGCGCCGCAGCGCCTCGCTCTCCGTCCAGCTCCGCAGGAGCGCGAGCGCCGCGGGACGGTCGCGCGCGAGGGCCTCTCCATCCATGGGCGAGGAGCGTAGCCGGATCGAGGCGCGAGGCTCTCACTCGACCGTCTCACGGGGTTCTCCCGGAAGGTGCGTCTGTAAGGTTCCTGGCGGGCCGCGCTCGACCGCGCGCTCCGCCTCCCCTCACGCATGACTCCTCTCACCGTCATGACGCGCCCTCGTACGCAGGAGTTTCTCGTCATCGAGGGCGGCGTCCCGCTCACGGGCACGATCCGCCCCGAAGGCAACAAGAACGCCGCGCTCACGCTGCTGGCGGCGACGCTGCTCACGTCCGAGCCGGTCCTGCTCGGCAACATGCCGCGCATCCGCGACGTCGAGACGATGCTAGAGCTGCTCGCCGATCTGGGTGCGGAGGTGGCGTGGACGCAGCGCAACGAGGTTCGCGTGTGCGCCGCCGACGTGCACTCCACGTCGCTCGACGAGGGGCTTTCCGAGCGCATCCGCGCGTCGATCCTGCTGGCCGGCCCGCTGCTCGCGCGCTTCGGCACCGCCGACGTCCCGCTACCGGGCGGCGACGTGATCGGCCGCAGGCGCGTCGACTCGCACCTGCTCGCGCTGGAAGCGCTGGGAGCCCAGGTGACGGCCGACCGCACCTACCGCTTCCGCGCGCCCGGCGGCCTGAAAGGCACCGAGTTCCATCTCGACGAGGCCTCGGTCACGGCCACGGAGAACGCGCTCATGGCGGCCTCGCTGGCCGAGGGGATGACGACGATCCACCATGCGGCCTGCGAGCCCCACGTCCAGGATCTCTGCCGGCTCCTGGTCGCGATGGGCGTGCACATCGAGGGCATCGGCTCGAATCTGCTGCGCGTCCACGGCCAGGCCGCCCTGAGCGGCGCCTCGCACGTCGTCTGCCCCGATCACATCGAGGTCGGCTCGTTCATCGGCATGGCGGCGGTCACGGGCGGCGACGTGACGATCACCGACTGCGAGCCCAACGACCTGCGTGCGACGCTGCTGGCGTTCTCCCGCCTCGGCGTGCGCGTCGAGATCGAGGGACGCCACGTGCGCGTCCCGCCCGATCAGGACCTGACGATCGTGGACGACGCGCACGACCAGATCGCCAAGATCGACGACGGCCCGTGGCCGGCCTTCCCGGCCGACATGACGTCGGTCGCCGTGGCCGTGGCGACGCAGGCGCGCGGCACCGTGCTGATCTTCGAGAAGATGTTCGAGAACCGCCTGGTGTTCACGGACAAGCTCGTGAACATGGGCGCCCGCATCATCCTCTGCGACCCGCATCGCGCCGTGATCACCGGCCCGGCCAGGCTCTACGGCCAGCGGCTCTCGAGCCCCGACATCCGCGCGGGCATAGCGCTCCTGATCGCATCACTGTGCGCAGAGGGCACGAGCGTGATCGGCGACGTCGAGCAGATCGATCGCGGGTACGAGCGCATCGACGAGCGGCTGCGCGCGCTCGGCGCTCGCATCGAGCGCGTCTCCGGATGACCCGGCAGCGGCGCTGAGCTCATGCTCTCCGACCAGAGCATCCACGGCTTTCTGCTGCTGGCGCCGGTCTTCATCGTCTCGCTCACGCTCCACGAGCTGGCGCACGCTCTCGTCGCCTACAGGCTCGGCGACCGCACCGCGAAGGAGATGGGCCGCCTCACGCTCAATCCGATCGTGCACATGGATCCGCTCGGCTCGCTGATCCTCGTCGTGACCTACTTCGGCGGCTCGTTCCTGTTCGGCTGGGCCAAGCCCGTGCCCGTCGACCCCCGCAATCTGCGCACCTCGCCGCAGGTCGGCATGGCGCTCGTCGGCGCCGCGGGCCCGGCGAGCAACTTCGTGATCGCGCTGATCGCCGGCGCCGTCTGGGCGCACAACGAGCTGACGGGGGACACGGCGAAGATCGTGGCCTACACGATCACGGTCAACGTGATCCTCGGCGTCTTCAACCTCTTCCCGATCCCTCCGCTCGACGGCTCCCGCGTGATCGGCGGGTTCATGCCGCGCGACGTCTACGCGAGATGGGCCGCGCTCGACCAATACGGCATGTTCGCGGTGTTCGGGCTGTTCTTCCTGTTCAACAACCAGACCTCGACGCTGCTCGAGAGCGGCTTCGAGAAGGTGCTGCGGGTGATCTCCGCGATCGTCGGCGGGCACCCTTTGATCTAGGTTGCCGGGCGTGAGGCTCGAATGGCAGAACGGCGACGGAGTCCCGCTCCTCCTGGCGCACGCGCCGGGCGCGCGGATCGCGTTCACGACTCGGCAGGGCGGCGTCTCCGGCGGCAGCTTCGCGTCGCTCAACCTCGGCTTCGCGACGCAGGACGACTCCGCGCGCGTGGCCGAGAACCGCGCGCGCGCCCTGGCGGCCGCGGGTGCCGACGCCCGGCGCGCCGTGAGCC
>JALYLC010000606.1 GCA_030774435.1 Actinomycetota bacterium | reverse complement strand
GCAACGCCCAGGCCGAGCTCGATCAGCGCGACCGAGATCCCCACCTCAACGGACACCATGCTCGCGACCAGAACCGCTGTCGCGAGAATCGCTGCGAGCTCGACGGGCGACATCCGAACCTCCACACCCGCGTTGCCTGACGGAAACGGGGTAGAGGCCATCAGCGGCCAAAAGGCCGCGGTTCGGAGCGAGCCTCATCGCTCTACGCCAAAGCATACCGCCGGCCGCGCTGCCCGCACAAGTCCGGCGTCGAGCACCCACCGCGCGGATCATCCAAGCCCGTGGACCAACGAACGGCCCGAGTCCCCCGGCGTCAGCCAGCTCTCGTCACTGCCAGAGTCGAGCACTGGCTCGCTTGCTGGCTTCACAGGCTCCGCCTTCGCTGCTCCGGTGGCTGCGTCCCTCGGCCGTCGTCAGGACCTTCCGAACCGTGGCGGGCCACCATCGTGTGCCGCCATGGGCCGTCGCGACGTCATTCTCGTTCAACGCCGCAGCGATGGCGGCGAGCGTCCAGCCGGCGCGGCGCTGCGAGACGATTCTCGACACGATCTCGACACTCAGTCGCTCGGGCCGGCCACGACCAGGCCAGGGTTCTCGCAGGTGCTCAGCTAGCGACGTGGCCGGCAGACCGATCGCGCCCCACGGCGTGCGAGCCTCGCCCGTCTGAGCGCGCAAGCGCCGGTCGACGGTGTCCAAGCTGATCCCCATCAGGTCCGCCGCCTCGCGCCGCGTAACTAAACGGTCAGGATCCCGAAGTAACTCGCGACGCCGACGCGCGAGCTCGAGTCTCGAGGGTCGCAGCAAAGCATTCTGCGCGGTATCATCGGGCACGACCTGAATACTAATTGCACCGTCGGTGCCACGGTGTGGGTAGCTGGATGAGGTGGTTTGGTGGTGATGGGTTTTGAGGGGGCGGGTGTGGTTGGTGGGTCGGAGGGTGATGGGGTTTGTGGTGGCGGGGTTTGGTGGGTGTGGGTGCTGTGGCGGAGTGTGTGGAGGGGTTGGGGTTAGGTGGTGAGGAGGGTGAGGGCGTGGTCGGTCAGGGGTGCTCGCTCGCTCACGCGCTCGAACGTCGCGTCGGCCTCACTGACGCCCGGCCTGCGCCTTGTCGGGCGGTCGTGGGTGGCGTAGCTGGTGACCGCCTGCAACGCGCCCCAGCGCGTCTCACGGATGTTCGCGAGGTCGGGCGCGTCGCGCGCGTCGCGGAGCGCCTGGCGGGCACGCTCGACGCGCGGCGTTTGGCGCGCGCGCTGCTCGCGGGTCGTGGCGGTGATCGAGAGCAGGCTTGAGAGGAACATCTCGAAGCACGCGTCGTGCATGGGCTGGGCGGCGAGTTGCTCGCCGACGCGCTCGAGCTGGTCGAGGTAGCGGAAGCTGACGCCCAGCGCGCGGCGCGCTTCCTGGATGCGGTAGTCGGCATTCACGGTGTGGCGCACGCGCCAGCTGCGCTCGGCGCCGCTGAGCGGCAGCGCAAGGCCGTTGCGGCAGACCACGCGGTAGGGGCAGACGCTGACGCTCAGCGCCGAGCTCCCGTCATGGGTGTTGGTCAGGCGCAGCAGCGGCAGGATGCGCTCGTCCTCGTCTCCGCCGATACGCACCTCGCGCGGGAGGCGGAGGATCGCGTGCGTGCGAGCTCCGCCGCGGGTTTGCGCGATGCCGACCCAGTGCGCGCCACCGGTGTCGATGATCGCCTCGGCGACCGCGAGCGCTTCGCGGTTCTGGATCGGCCGGTACTTGGCGCCGACGACGCCGAGCGGCGCGCGCGTGTCGCTGCGCACGTTGGCGACATGAGTCGTGATCGGCGCGAACCGGTCGCCCTGGTCGACCACGAGCGGGCGCTGCTCGACACGCCAGGCCAGCTCGGCGTGTGTGATCGCGTCGGAGGCCGGCAGGCCCGGGCGGAGCGGGACGAGGCTCGGGCCGAAGAGGTAGCGGATCCATTCGTCCTCGCCGCTTGCGAGCTGCGCGTAGGTCGGCTGGGCGGGCCGTGTGGGTGTCGTGACGGTGGTCATCTGTTCCTCTCCCCTACGCCGCGGCCAGCTCGGGTGCCGCGCCGGCCATGGCGGGCGCTGAGATGCGTAGCGTGGTGGGTGGGAAGTCGATCCAGTCGGCGACGACGTACACGCGCTCGCGGCGCTCGCCGGCGTCCGTCGTCTGGGTGTGTTGTCGCAGCTTTCCGGAGAGGGCGAGCGCGCAGCCGCAGTGCAGATGTTCGGCGGCGGCGCGGCCGATTGCGCCCCAGGCCTGGACGTCGAAGAAGTCCGGCGCAGTGCCCTCGGCGGCGCGCGTGTGTGGGCGGCGCACGGCGATGCGTAGGCGGGTGAGCGTGCGGCCGCTCTCGAAGCTGACGCTGCGCGGGTCGCTGGCGAGATGGCCGTAGAGATTGACGGTGTTCACGAGTTGTTTCTCCTTCTTGTGGTTTGTTAGCACAGGTGGTGCCACGGTGTCCGAATTGGGTTGCGCTAGGATTCCGCTTCATGAAGCAGGAACCCACCCGGCGGGGCCCCACCGAGCGCTCCGGCGTGCTCAAGGTCGATCGCGCAACCGAGCTTGTGACGGCCCAGGAGATCGGACGCCGGGTTGGGATTTCGGGCCGGCGGGTGCACGATCTCATCGGCGAGGGCGAGCTACCGCAGGCGCTTGGCCGCATCGGGGGCATCCGCGTCTGGGACTGGGCGGCCGTCGAACCGAAGCTGCGCGCCTCGCGCGACCTCGCGCCTAAACGCCGTGGCCCCGCTCCGCGCCCCAGCTAAGCGAACCAGCTCGCTCGAAGCATTCGGTTGACTGAGCGCCCGGCGTCTACGGTCGCACGCAGATGCCGCTGGACTGGCATGGCGTGATTGGGTGCTGCCGATGCGGGCGGGTCGGTGCCACCGGTTGCGCAGCGGACTGTGCCGGTTTGGGGTTCTGTGCCGGCGTCGTGGGCGTAGGAGGCGCCGCCGTGGGGATCTGCTTCGGTTCGGGGGTCGAGCGAGCGAGCCCGCCTCGCGCTCGGAGTGAGCGAGCGACGGGATGGCCTGCCGGCTGGCCACGGATCGTCCGGGTGTGCGCGCCGCGTGCCGCGGGTGGGTGACCGGCGCCGAAGGTGTCAGGTTGGGGGGTTTGCTGCCAGGGCCGGGTGATCGCTAGTGCGGCAGCAGCGGCCAGTGCTAGGAGTAGCACGCCGGTGGCGGCGCGAGCTCTCAACCGTCTCCGCGGAAGCGCAGGGGCGGCGGACGTTTCGGGGCGAGCGTCGGCATGGCGCGGGCGCGTGAGCGGAACGAGGTCGGCGTCGGAAGGCCGGCGAAGTGGCGGTCGACTTCGCTCGCTGCGCGCACGCTCCGAAAGAGGTGATGGACTTTGCGCTGCCCGCGGTGATGGAGTTTGAACTCCTGATCCCGCCTCCAGGCTCGTCCCGAGCAGCTCGTCGCTTCCGATTTCCGCATTCTCCGTCGTGAGGGATTCTGCCGTGGAGACTGTGATGGATTCTTCGGGTCTCGACGCGATGGACTTTGTACGGGTTCTGACCGGATCGGCTTGCCTAGACGGGCTCGGAGGCGATGCAAATCCATCACTCGCTTGTCTGCCGGACTCTGCTGTCGTGTCGACAACGATGGGGTGGTCGCTATCGGGGTGCGACGGATTTTCGTGAGTGATGGATTTTTCGGGTGCTGCGGAATCGTTGTGATGGATTTTGTTGGGGCGGGTGGCGGCTGCGTGGAAGGCTTCGTCGGTGAGCACGCGGCGCGCGCCGTGGTTCTTTCCGGTGCGGATGGTGTTGAGTTGGCCGCGTCGTACCCAGCGCTCGATGGTTGCGGTGGAGACGCCGAGGCGTTTGGCGGCATCGCGCTGGCTGATCGCCTCGGGGCTGCTCATCGCAGGCTGCGCTCGGCCGCGAAGAGGTCGAAGCGCTGGTCGTGGACGATCCGGCGCTTGCCCTTGTTGGCGCCGATCGCGACCATCGTGAAGCGGCCGCCTCGGACCCAGCGCTCGATCGTTGCCCTGCTCACACCCAGTATTTGAGCCGCTTCAGCGTTCGAGATCGTCACGACCTCCCCCTCCGCCGGCGCTGCTTCATCGATAGACGCGGTGGGTACCGGGCGCGACGCGTGCGGCTTGGGTGTGGAGCGGGGGCGCTTGGCGAAGAGCTCGTCGCGGGGGATGCGGCTGCTGGCTCCGAAGGTCTGGCTCGGGATACGGCCTTGCTTGATCCAGACGCGCACGGTCTGCGGGTGCACTTGCAGCAGCTCCGCGGCCTGGCCGGGCGTCAGCCATTCCGGGATCTCGCCCAGTTCGCGGAGCGTCTTCTGGCGTCCTCTCGGCACCCTCTGATCATCTCACATAGATGAAATACTTGCTTTTCATCACTGATCTGTTGTAGACATCCTCCCCTACGAACACTTGTTCTCCCGTCGGAGGACTAAGGAGAGGAGCTCGAAGCAGATGAGACACCGATTGGGGATGCTCGCCGGCGGCCTCGCTGCGCCCTTCGCCGTGGCGGATGCGGCTGCGGCGGATGTGCCGAAGATCGAGCCCAATCGCTCGGTCCCGGGCGTCGCCAAGCTGACCGAGCTGGCCGGTGGTCTCTCGACGCTCGTCGTGCTCGGCGCGTCGATCGGATTCCTACTTGGCTTGGGCTTGATGGCGGTGGCGGGCTCGGCACAGAACGTGCACCTGCGCGAGCGCGCCAAGAGCGGCACCGGCTGGGCGCTCATGGTCGCAGTCCTTGCGGCGGGCGCGAACCGCCTCTTGGATTGGGCCTGGGGCATCGGCACGGGACTCTGATGAGCCCCCGAACCCGGACACTCGGCGTAATCGCGCTCGTGCTCGCCGGCGGACTCCTCGCCCCAGAGACGGCGTCGGCCAATCCCATCGACTGGGCCGGCAGCGAGATCGGCGGCGTCATCTCCGGCGTCGCCGGGGACGGCGTTCGCGCCGTCACCCAGTGGGCGGCAGACGGCGCGGCGTGGCTGGTGATGCGCTGCTTCGACGCCATGAGCCAGACCACCGATCCGCGCGTCTCGAGCTCCTGGTTTGTCGAGTCGTACGCCCGCATGACGCTGATCGCAGTCGGCCTCTCGGCCCCCTGCTTCCTGCTCGGCCTGCTGCAAGCGCTCATTCACCGCGACGGAGCGATCCTCGGACGCGTGGTCGCGGCGCTGCCGCTGTCGGCGCTCCTAACCGGCGGCGCGATCGGCGTCACGCAACTGCTGCTGGGGGCGACGGATGAAGCCAGTCGCTGGCTGGTGGCTGCCTCGGGTCGCGATCTCACGGGCTTCGGAGCGACGTTAGCCAAAGCGTTCGTGGTCGCACCCGGCGCCAGCCTCTTCGTCGTCTTCCTCGTCTCGCTGTTCGCCGCGGTCTGCGCGCTCGTTCTGTGGATCGAGTTGCTGATCCGCGCAGCGATCGTCTACGTGCTGCTGGGCTTCTTCCCGCTCGTCGCCTCGGCCATGGTCTGGCCCGCAGCGGCAGCCGGCGTGCGACGCGTTGTACGTCTGCTGGTCGCGGTCATTCTGAGCAAGCTGGTCGCCGTCGGTGTCGTCTGCATGGGCGTGGCCGCGGTCAGCTCGGACGGATCAGCGGAGAGCCAGTTCCAAGGACTCCTGGTCGGTTGCGGGATGATCGGCCTGGCCTGCCTTTCCCCGATGGCCGTGCACCGGCTCTTGCCGCTGCTGGAAGAGAGCGTGCAGGTGCGCGGCAACGTCAGCCTGGGCGGCGCCAGCCGCGGGGTCATGCAAACGCAAGGCACCCTGGGCGCCGCCCAGCGCGCGCGCACCGTGCTCAGCGCCGGGCGCACAGGCGCGCCGGGAGCGCCGGGTGCGGGTCCTGCCGGCGGGATGCGCGTCGCTGGCAGAGGCAAGCCATGACCACGGCGCCTGAGCGCGAACACGACGCGCACCGCTACGGCCCCGCCGAGACACGCAAGATCGTCGGCCAGGCGCGCCTCAGCCAACTCTTGCTGGTTGGGCTTGGGATCGGCGCATCGCTACTCAGCGTCTACGTGCTGCCGGTCTGGGCCGCGCCGCTCGCGCTCGTCCCATTGCTCGCAGCACTGCTGGCAGCCTTCCTTCCCGTCAAGGGAGGCTTGGTGCTGCTCGACGCCGGGCGCCTCGCAGCACGGCATGGCTTGGCGCGGCTGCGCGGCGAGACGCGCTGGCGCTCGTCCGCCCCGGCTGACGGAGCACCGGGAAACAACGCCGTCGTCTTGCCGTCGCAGTGGGGCGCGTGGCGTGTGCTGGGTGTGCCGTTCGGCGAGGACGAGGTCGGCGTCCTCCTGGATGCCCGAGCGCGGACGGCAAGCGCCACTCTGCTGGTTCGCACAGAGGCATTCTCGCTCCTGAGTGGCGCCGATCAGGAGCGCCGCGCGGCGGCCTGGGGCGCGCTCGTTGCATCGCTGGCGCGCGAGTCGCAGGCGGTGCGGCGCATCGCCTGGTACGAGCGCACGCTCGAGGCCGAGACGGATGAGATCGCGACCTATTTCGCCGAGCGACGCGACCACTCGGAGGCACTCGAGGCGCCCGCGGTCTTCGCCTACGCCCAGCTCGTTGAGCACGGCGCGAAAACCGCGATCGAACACGAGTGCCTGCTCAGCGTCGAGATCAGCACCCACACCCGCCGCGCTGAAATCAAGCAACGCGCCCAGACGGCGGGCTCGACCGAAGCCGCCGCCGGCCAGGTCGCCGTCGACGAGCTGCGCCTCGTTGCAATCGCCCTCGAGGAAGCCGGCGTCGGCTACGTCGCCGCACTGCCGCCACACCTCCTGGCCTCCGCGATCCGCCACACCACCGACCCGCAAGCGCGCGCGCTGCTGGCTCGACGCGCGACGCTCACCGGCGAAGACGGTTGCCTGCCCGGTGCGGCCGGACCCCTGGCGCTTGAAGAGGAGTGGACGCGTGTACGCAGCGAGGGCGCGTGGCATGCGGTGTTCTGGGTGGCGCGCTGGCCGCTGCGCGACGTCGACGGGCTGTTCCTCGCGCCGCTGCTGACCCGGGGCAGTGCTCAGCGCACCGTCAGCGTTGTATGTGAGCCGGTCGCGCCCAGCCGCGCCTACCGCGAAGCCGAGGCTGCGGTGGTCGGCCAGGAGGGCGACGCCCAGAGCCGTGCCCGTCAGGGCTTCCTGGAGACCGCGCGGCAGCGACGCAGAAGCCAGGCAGCCCGCGAGCGCGAAACCGAACTCGCCGACGGCCACGCCATGTGCCGCTACGCCGGCTACATCAGCGTCCACGCGGCCACGCCCGCCGAGCTCGAAGCGGCCTGCGCCGAGATCACCCAGCACTCACAGCAATCACACCTCGAGCTACGGCGCCTCAACGGACAGCACCTGGCATCTCTCGCGTACGCGGTGCCTGGCTTCTGTCGAGGCCTGGCGTGACCAGCCTGCTTGACCGCGCGCTGGCGCCCAGCCGAGGTGAGCACCGCGCGACGACGCGTCACCTGCGCGCCCTGATGCCATTTCAGGCCTCGCGCGCGCTTGGCGGACGCGGCGTCTACCTGGGCCGCGAGATGAGCGGATCGGCGTTCTGCTACGACCCCTTCGAGCTGGCCGAGCAGAGCGTGCTGACCGGCCCGGCGATGATCGTGCTGGGCGAAATCGGCAAGGGCAAGTCCTCGCTCGTCAAGGCCTACCTGCACCGCCAGGTCGGCGTTTTCGGCCGGCGCGGCATCGTGATCAGCCCGAAGCGCGGCGAGTACGACCGACTCGCAGAAGCGTTCGGGGTCGAGCCGATCCGGCTGCGCCCCGGCGGCACGCTGCGCCTCAACCCGCTCGACGCGACCGACCCGGAGGCGCGAGCGCGAGCGCTGCGGTCGGTCGCCGCAGCGACGCTCGACCGACCCTTGCGGCCGGCCGAGGATGCCGCTCTCGCACAGACCCTCGCCACCAGCACCGATCGCGTCGCGACGCTGCCGCGCGTCGTCCACCACCTGCTCAACCCCACGCCCGTCGCCTGGAGGGGCCGCTGGCGAAGCGCTGATGAATGGCTGGATGAGACGCGGGGGTGCGCCCTCAGTCTCGACCGGCTCGTCAGTGGCGCGGCCAAGGGCATGTTCGACGCAGAAACCAGCCCCAGCGTGTCGCTCGAGGCGCCGCTGGTCGTGCTCGACCTCTCGGACGTCTCGGACTCGGCGGCGATCGCGATCCTCATGACCGCCACGCTCGCCTGGGTGCACGCCCAGATCGCGGCCGAGAGCCACGCCGATCACACCAAGCGGATCGTGGTCTGCGACGAGGCCTGGCGGGTGCTCTCCAACATCGCCGCTGCCGAGGCGCTGCTGGATGCCACCAAGCACAGCCGCGCCTACGGCATCCAGCCGATCACGATCGTGCACAAGATCGGCGACCTCGCGGCCAGCGGCGATGCCGGCACGCGCCTCAGCCGCATCGCCGACGGACTGCTCTCCGACGCCGAGACCAAGGTCGTCTTCGCCCAGCCCGACGACCAAGTCGCGCTCGCCCGCGAACGACTCGGACTCACCACCACGGAAGCCGCGCTCCTCCCGTACCTCAAGCGCGGCGAAGCGCTGTGGCGCATCGGCACCCGCAGCGCCCTCGTCACCCACCACCTCTCCACGCGCGAGCTCGAGATCTGCGACACCGACCAGCGCATGCGCGCGACATCCGCGGTGGCCGGGGCATGAGCGGGCCAGCCCTCGCTGCAGGACACGCTGCGACGAGCCGCACGGGCCGCAGGGTCGTTGCTGCGCTGTTCGCCTTCTTCGCTGCGGTTCTGTGTGCGCCGCTCCTTGCGGTCATGGCAAACAGCGGGGCCAAGGGTGCCGCGCCCTCCGCTAGCGCTGAGCGAGGTATCCCGCCGCTCTTCCTGGTTGCGTACCAGCGGGCAGCCGCGACCGCCGGACTGGATTGGACGATCCTGGCGGCGATCGGAAAGCTCGAGTGCGACCACGGCCGCTCGCTGCTGCCTGGCTGCAACCGCGTCGGGTCAGTCAACCCAGCCGGCGCGTCGGGCCCGATGCAGTTCCTCGCCACCACCTGGCGCGTCAACGCGACACCGGGCACCTCCCCATCCCCGGGCCCGCCCACGACGAGAGATGCCCAAGGCTACGCCTCGGATGGCGACGGCGATGGCCTCGCCGACATCTGGAACATCTCCGACGCAGCACTCGCGGCCGCGCGCCTCCTGCGTGCGAACGGCGCGCCTCTCGACTACCAGCACGCGCTCTACGCCGACAACCACTCCACCGCCTACGTCGCACGCGTCCTGCGCGTCGCTGAGACCTACCGCGCCGACAAATCCGTGGTCGCGTCCGACGGCTCGCCGGGAACATGGGCGCTCACCTATCTCGGCACGCCCTATGTCTGGGGCGGAAACCACACCACCCCCGACAGCCAACTCGGCGCAGGACAACCAGCACCGGCGCTCGCCCGTGATGGTCGCCTCGGGTTCTTTGACTGCTCAAGCCTCGTCTCATGGGCGTACGCCAAGACGCGCGGCCTCTGGGTCGGCGGCACCACAGGCGAGCAATGGCAGATCGCCAGCGAAGCACCAGGCGCACAGCGCGGCTACGGCTCGCCACCCGACGGCTGGCAGTCCGGCGACCTCGGCTTCTACGACGCCCTCGGCCATGTCGTCCTCGCTCTGAATTCGAGGACGTTCGTCGAGGCGCCACAGACCGGATTCAACGTCCGCATCGGGCTCTTTTCTGAGCGCGGCCAGGCCTACGGCTACGCCCGCTACCCGGCCACACCACCCACGAGCGAAAGGACGCAATGATGGCTGCGACTCGATCCTCCGAGCGGGCATCGCCAGTGACGTTCTTCGAGCAAGCAGTCGCGCCCGTCGTCTTCGAGCGCCTCGATGAGCTCTTCCCCGAGTTCGGCTTCGTCCGCGACCACCACGGCTGGCGGGCCACAAACGACGAGACCACTCGCGCATTTTTTGGTGCGCGAGCCGAGCGCGTCGTCTGCCACCAACGGGGCGGGTTCTATATCCACGGCCAGGGCGCCGTTCCCTGGCTCAGCCACCTCGCCAGCGGCGCCATGCCACGCGGGCGCGACTACGTCGACGCCGTCCGCCGCCTCGCGCACGCCGCCGGCATCGACACCACTCCCCTCGACCAAAGCAACCACACTCAACGGCGCGACTCCGGCGTGCCCGCGGTGAGAGTGGCCTGGTTCCAGCACGCCGTCGAACTGCTCCGTGACCCGGCGCGAGGGGCGGGTGTGCGTGCCTACCTTGGTTCTCGCGGCATCACCAACCTGGACGTCATCGAGGGGCTGGTTGGTGTCGCGCCGCCTCACGCCGAGGCCTGGCGGCGCCTCACTGAGGAGGGCCACGAGCGCGCCGCGATCTCAGCCTCGGGCGTGCTCGCTGACTCGCGCCTGCCAGGGCGCCTCGTCGGTGCCTGGCGCGATGAGTCCGGCAGCATCGCGACGATCTGGGCACGCAGCACCCATGCAGATGCGCCCGCGCGCGAGCGCTACCTCTACACGCGAGGCGCGCGGCGACCCGCACTACCCTACCTCGCCCAGGAGACCAGGGCCACAGAGGTCGTGATCGTCGAGGGCGTTCTCGACGCGCTCGCTCTGCGCGCCCACGGACGGACCGCCGCGGTCGCGCTCGGCGGATCGAGCGCGGCCGAAGCGACCTGGCGTGCTCTGTCGCGGCGCGGCGTCCGGCACGCCTGGTTGTTTGCCGACCACGATCCAGCAGGCGACCAGGCCTGCCGTGCAGCCACCCGCAGCCTCCTACGCAGCACCAGCCCGCTGCGCCTTTCGATTCGACTCGAGGATGCAAGCGCAGAGCACAAGGACATGGCAGCGCTACTTGCTGCCCGGCCCGATCTGCGCATCGACACCGCTTGGCTGGATGAGCGATGCGTCGACTGCGTCGAGCACGAGACACGCAGCATCCTCGCCAGGCACGGCTCGGCACCCAGTCAGCGGCAGGCGGCGTTCGATGATGCCACGCGGTTCCTCGCCAGTGTGCCCGCCGCCTACGCGCTCGGTCGTGAAGCCGCGATCTGCACGCTCGCCATTTGGGCGCGCGTCGACCCAACGACGATTCACGCCGTCACCCATACCCGCGAGGACGCAACCAGCCTGCGCGCACGCGTGCGAGACCTCGAACAGGCAATCACGACCGCGCGCAGCCTCATCGGCGACGCCCGCCTCCCCGTACCGAGCGACGCCCCAGACCAGGCCGGCTACGCGCTCGATGCCCACGAACGCATCACCAGCGCCTACCAGCAGCTCAGCGCCGCCCTGCCCGTCTTCCCCAGCACGCGCCCTACCCCACCCGGCCGCGCGGAACGTCTTCCGCTGCCTGATAGGAGCATCCGATGAGCACCACCCACACGCACCACGAACGAACCGCCGAGCGCTCGCTGCTCGACACGCTCGCGCTTCCCATCGCAGCCGCGCTCGTGGCACTCGCAGGCGCGGTTTGTGCGCTCACGTGGGCGGCCGCGGCGGGAGCGACGCTTGCCGGATCCCAGCGCCTCCCGACCTCGAGCTTCTTCGCAGGACTCGATATCGCCCAACGCCTCACCCGCACCCCGGCACACCCCTGGTTGGCCTGGCCAACCGCCGACCGCGCCGGGATGCCGCACGACACCCTCACCTGGTATGCGGCGAGCAGCCTGCCGATCATCATCTGCGTCTGCCTACTCGTCGTGGTCATCCTGATTGGAGTTCGCATCTGGCGCTGCGGGACGGGTCGGGACAATCAGCAGGGCCTCGGCCGGTCGCCCAAGTCCGAACGCGGCTCAGGCCGGTCGCGCGTGCGCCTCACCACGCGCCCGGTCAAGGCCGAGGGGCGCATCACGCTCGGCCAAGCGGGCCTTGGCCAGGTCTTCGCGCCGGATTCCGAAGCGCACGTGATGGTGGTAGCGCCGCCCGGTCAGCACAAGACGACCGGCGTCGTCATCCCCGCCGTCCTCCAGCATCCGGGCCCGGCACTGGTCGTCTCGACCAAGCCCGACGTGCTCACCGCGACCCTCGTGGCGCGCGCCAGGCGTGGGGATATCTTCGTCTACGACCCGTTCGGCGAGCGCTCGTGCGGCTGGAATCCCGTCGACGGGTGCACCGACTGGGAGACCGCGATGTTGCGCGCGGAGGCGCTCACGACCGCCGGCAAGCGCGACCAGACGACCGCCGCGGGTGAGTGGTGGGACAGCGTCGCGGGAGATCTTCTCGCCCCGCTCCTGCACGCAGCCGCGCTCGACGCCAAGCCCATGCACACGTTATTTTCGTGGGTTGCCCAGGGTGACGCCGAGACACCGCGGCGCATCCTCGCCACCCAGCCGAGCGCAGAGGAGGATGCGCGTTGGCGGCTTGCGAGTGCGATCGACGAACTCGACGCGATGCGCGCTCGCGACGACCGCACACGCGCCTCCACCTGGCTGTCGGCCGGCCAGCTGCTCAAGGCCTACCGCCACCCAGCAGTGGCGCGCGCCTCGCAGACCGATTTCCACCCGAGCATGCTGCTCGACACGCCATCAACGCTCTACATCGTCGCCAGCGACGAGCATCAACAGCTGTTGCGTCCGATCATCGTGGCGCTGATCGAAGCGGTCTACCAGGCGGCGTTCGCGCGCGGCCGTCACGTGCCGCTCGACCCGCGCTTCTTGATGGCGCTCGACGAGACCGCGAACATCGCGCCACTGCGGCGGCTGCCGGAGTACCTCGCGCAGAGCCGTGGTGTGGGCATCACCATGATGACCGTCTGGCAAGGCCTCTCCCAAACCCACGCGCGCTACGGCGAGCAGGCCGGCGCGATCCTCGCATCAAGCCTCGCGCAGGTCTTCCTCGGCGGCTCAACCGACCCCCGCACGCTCGACTACCTCGAGCGCATGCTGCGCCAGAGCGAGCTCGACCCCGCGCAGCGAATCGATCCGCGCCGCCTCGGCGGCCGCGCGCTCGTGATCTACGCAGACCACCAACCCTTCCTGCTGCGGCCGCGGATCAGCTACCAAAACCGGCACCTGCGCCGCCTCGCCAAAGCAGACCCGAGATGACTAACCCGACGCCTCGCGAAGCGCATCTGCTTTGGCAGCAGGTGCTGGCCCTCGCGCACCGCTACCCGACCTTCGCGGCGCGCATCCGCCCGGCCTGGTGGGAGCGCCCGGCAGAGCGCGAACTGCTGCGCGCGCTCTGCGCCTGGCGCGAGGCGCTCGACCTCGCCATCCCCCAAGCCGGGCGCGAGCTCGAACGCGCGCGCTTCGAATTCGAGTTCCACGAAAAACTCCACCGCGCAAGCGACCTGCTCGCAACCACGCAAGCGCGCGGCGCTTTCAACCCCGAAACCGAACGTAGCGCCTACCGGCAACACGTCGCGAGCCTCGAGAACGAGCCGGAGTGATCAACGGCGCCACCCTCACCCCCGCCCGCGCACGCTACCTCGCAGACCAAGTCGCGACCAGCCGCGAGGACTACTACGCAGGCCACGGCGAATCCGCGGGCCGCTGGTTCGGCCAAGCAGCCAAAACCCTCGGCCTTGAAGGCGCGGTCCAAGCCGGACAACTCGAACCCCTGCTCGACGGCATCCACCCGCTTACCGGCAAGCGCCTGCGCCGCGTCGTCGCAACACGCCACATCACCATCCCCATCCCCCACCCCGAGACCGGCGAGCCCAGCAGCTTCACGCGCGAGCTCAAACCCGTGGGAGGATTCGACTTCGTGCTCTCCGCACCCAAGAGCATCAGCGCCGCCCACGCCCTCGCCCAACCCAACACCGCCCGCGAGATCCTCGCCGCCCACCACGCCGCGGTCAACGCCGCCCTCACGCTCCTGGAGGACGAAGCCGCCTATATCCGTACCGGTCACAACGGCCTCAACCGCGAACCCGCACGCGGCATTGCCGCCGCGCTCTACACCCACCGCCTTTCCCGCAACCTCGACCCCCAACTCCACACCCACTGTGCCATCGCCAACCTCGCCCAAGGCCAAACCAGCGATACCGAGAAGTGGCGAACACTCGACTCCCAAACCCTTCTCCGGCGCTGGAAACTCACCCTCGGCTACGCCTACCGCGCCCACCTCCGCCACGAAATCCACGAACGCCTCGGCTGGCGATTCACCCCGCCCCAACGCGGCCTCTCCGAACTCGCCGGTTGGCACCCGGAGGCGCTCCGCAGCCTCTCAACTCGCCGCCAGCACATCGAAGCGCACCTCGCCACGCTCGGCAGCGACACCTGGAACGCGGGCCAAATCGCAGCACTCGCCACGCGCGCCCAGAAACCCAGAGACATCCACCTCGACCAACTCCACGACCAGTGGCGCGAGCGGATCACGCGCCATGGCATGACCCCCGAGAAGCTCCAGCAGGCGCTCGAGCCGCAACCGCCCACGGCACCAGAACTTGACCCAGCCGCGCTCTACGAGCTGCTCGTCGGCCCGCGCGGCCTCACGGAACGCCACACAACCTTCACCCGACCCGAAGCCATGCGAGCGATCGCCGAAGCCGCCCACCAAGGCCTCCCCACCCACGAACTCCAACGGCTCACCGACAAGCTCCTCGAACACCCCGACGCTATCCGAGTCGACGATGAGCGTTACACGACGCGCGACTTGCTCACCCACGAAGAGACCCTGCTCGAGCTCGCGGCTCGCGGTCGCCACGCCGCAGTCGCAGTTCTCGAACATCCCATCGTCAGCGACGCACTGGCGCGCGCGCCCTACCTGACCGCCGAGCAGCGCGCCGTGATCGCAAGCGTGACCACCAGCGGCCACGCAATCGAGAACATCGAAGCACTCGCAGGAGCCGGCAAGACGACCACCGCCGGCGTCATCGCTACCGCCTACTGCGCCGCCGCATACCACGTCATCGGTGCCGCCCCTACCGCGCGCGCCGCCCGCGAACTCGACAACGCCGGCATCCCCGCCCACACCATCAACCGCATCCTCCACCACCCAAACCAGCACCTCCCGCATGGCGGGCCGATCGTCGCGATCATCGACGAAGCCGGCATGGCCGGCACCCGCGACCTCGCCCAACTCACAACCCTCCTCCGCAAACACAACGCCAAAATCATCCAAATCGGAGACTCCAAACAGCTCGCAGGCGTCCCCGCAGGCGGCGCCTTCACCGCCCTCAGCGCACGGCACGACCCAGCGCGCCTACACGCGGGACTGCGACAGCGCGATCCCGAGGAACTCCGCGCGCTCGACGCCATCCGACACTCCTCGCCCGCCGACTACATCGCGCACAAGATCAGGCGCAACGAACTCCAGACCACTCCCGACCCCGCCGAGGTGCCCCGCCGCGTGGCCGACTGGTGGAACACCAACAGGCACGCACACGGAGCGGGAAACATCCTCGTCATCACACGCCGCACCGCCACCGCCGCCGCACTCAACAAGCACATCCGCGCCGCGCGCCTGCTCACAGGCCAACTCCAAGGCAACGCCATCACCGCCGCCGGCAGCGACTACGCAGTAGGCGACCGCATCATCACCCGCCGCAACCACCCGCATCTCGGACTCGACAACGGTACCCGCGGCACCATCACCCAGATCGACCCCGCCAAGCGGTCGATCACGCTCCGCGCCGATGACGCCCGCACGCTCGACATCCCCGCGCACTACCTCGACGCTGGGCACGTCCAGCACGGCTACGCACAGACCGCACACCTGGCACAAGGCTTGACCGCAGAGACCGCTCTCGTCGTCACCACGCCCGACGAGCACGCCGCCGAGTGGACCTACAGCGCCGCCAGCCGCGTGCGAGGCGCGACCCGTCATCTCGTGCTCGCACTCGAGCCCGACCGACAGGGCGAGCCAGGCGACACGCGCACGCTCGAATCCGCCCACGCGATCGCCGTTCTCACCGACGCCATGCACCGCCAGCAGTCAGAAGACATCGCGACCAGTCTCTCGACCGCGAGCGACCCAGAGGCGCTCCCCTCGAGATGACGGCAGGCCCAGCACCTCAACGGCGGGACTTGCCAACGCAGCACCACGATGTCGATTTGACGCGACGCGTCACGCTATCGGTGGATGAGGCGGCCGCGCTGCTCGGAGTCAGCCGGGACTACTTCGACAAGCACATCACGCACGAGCTCCGGGTCATCCGGCTGGGTCGCCGAATCCTCATTCCAGTGCGTGAGCTCGATCGCTGGCTTGAGCGATCACAGGCCTTCTAAACTAGCGGCAGAGCAGGCTGGTACCTTCAGCTCGATGTACGCGGGCGCAGGAGCCATCCGCGGCCCTCGATAGCGGAACCGCGTCCTCAGCGTTCAAGTTCCGACCCATCGCGGCCGCGGTA
>JALYLC010000605.1 GCA_030774435.1 Actinomycetota bacterium | reverse complement strand
CGCCTTCGGGCGAGCCGGCGGCGATCGTCAGCGTCACCGGCAACAGCACCGCGCCGGCCGGGGCGACCGTCACCTCGCTCGGCGCGATCGCATCGGCGCCGGCCGGCGAGCCCCCGTGGCGGTCGATCGCGACCTGCCACACGCCTGCCCCGTCGCCCGCGTCGCTCAGGCTCACGGGCAGCGTCACCGAGACGCCGGGGCGCAGCAGGCCGAAGCCGAGCAGCGGCGGATCCGAAAGCACGCCGGGCGCGACAGCGCCCGGCGCATCGACGAAGCCGCCGCCGGTGCGCAGCGGCGAGGCCTCGACAGTGCCGTTCGAGTCGGCGTAGGCGGGCACGGCAGAGCCGATCAGCGCCGCGCGGATCTGCGCCGGCGTCCAGCCCGGATGGCGCTCGCGGATCAGCGCGACGACGCCCGTGACTGCCGGTGCGGCCATCGACGTGCCCTCCCACGCGGCGAACGCGCCGGGGTAGTCGGGCGAGGCCAGCGGAACCGACGAGAGGATTGCCTCCCCGGGCGCGGCGATGTCCGGCTTGAGCAGGAGATCGAAGGGCGTCGGGCCTGCCGAGGAGAAGTCCGTCAGCACCCGCGGTGGAGTCGGCAGCTCGGCGAGCGTCCGGCTGAAGCGCACGCTGGCGCGGGCGCCCGCGCGCGAGACATACGCGCGCAGCTCCCGGCCGACGACGTCGGTCACCACCAGCAGCGGCACGTCGGTCTCCTCCTCGACGACGAACGGCGGGCCGGGCCGGTCGCTCTGGACGATCACCGCCCGAGCACCTGCCTCGTGCGCGTTGATCGCCTTCGTCCCGAAGCCGCAGCCACCGCGCAGCACGATCACGACGGCGCGCAGCGCACGCCGCCGTGCCGGCTCGCGGCAAGCGCGCCGGTCGAGCCCGTAGGCCTGTGCCGCGACGAGGCGCGTGGGCTGCGTGAGCCGGCGCGTCACGCGCGGCCCGATCGACGGGACCGCCGTGAACGGCGTCAGCTCCGGCGCGCCCTCGCCGCCGACGCGCCCGCTCACACCGAAGACGCGTGTGGTCGACGTCGCGGCCACCGTGATCGCCGTCTGACTCGTGCCGGGCGAGGAGATCGAGCCGTAGCCGCGCGAATCGAAGTCGTTGCCGGCGGCCACGACGGACGGGACGCCGGCGCGCGCCGCATTCGCGAGCGCCATCGACAGCGCATCGGCCGAGGGGTCGATCTGCGGGCCGCCGAGCGAGAGGTTGAGCACGTCCATGCCGTCGGCGACCGCGCGGTCGACCGCAGCCGCCAACTCGACAGTCGAGCCGATCGCGCCGCTCTCGTGATCGCCGCGCGCGAGGCCCCGGTAGTTGCCGAGCCAGGCGCCGGGCGCGACCCCCGAGAGATCATGCACGACCGGCAGCCCCAGCCCGGGCCGCGCGATCGTGCCCGAGGCGCCGGCGAGGATGCCCGAGACGTGCGTGCCGTGCTCCGACACGTTGGGATCGAATGCGAGGTGATCGGCATTCGGCGCGTCGCGGCCGGCGAAGCTGCGGGCCACGATCACGCGGCCGCTCGTGAAGCGCAGCTGACCGCGAGGGAAGCCGGCGGGCGCGCGCATGCCGGCGGGGCGGAGGAAGGGCGCGCCGGCGTCGATGCCGTCGTCGATCACGCCGACCTTGACGCCCTGGCCGGCCGTCGAGTGGTCGGCCCCCCAGAGTGGAACGGCGCCGACGAGCTCCGGGACCGTGTTCGTATCGGCGTGGTAGGTCGCGACGGGATACACGCCCGCGACGCCGGGCAGCCGCTGGACGCGGGCCAGTGCAGCCACCGGCAGCCGCAGCGCCACGGCGTCGAGCACCACGCCGTAGCGACGCTCCACCGAGGCCGTCGGCACATCGGCCTGGAGCCGCGCCGCGAACGCCTCCTGGACTCGGCGCAGGCGCGCGAGGTAGAGCCGCGAGCCGAACGAGGCCGCGTCAAGCCGCATTGCGCTGCCCACGCCCATCAACTGCCGCCGCACCGGCGCCACGAGCGCGAGCGGTGGTGGCGCCAGGCGGACGATCACCTCGATCCGGGGCCTCGTGACGCCCGCTTGCGCGGGCGCGGCGTTCGCCGCAGCGACGCAGAGCCCAAGACTCAGAGTCCCTATGAGCGCGCGCCGGGCGCGCTCGGTCACGTCGAGCGGACGCGCTCGGCGGCGATGCGTGCGGCCTCGGTGGGGTTGATGCCGACGGGGATGCCGCGGGCCTCCAGCGCTTCCTTCTTGCCCTGGGCCGTTCCCGAGGAGCCCGAGATGATCGCTCCGGCATGGCCCATGGTCTTGCCCGGGGGAGCGGAGAAGCCGGCGATGTAGGCGACCACGGGCTTGCGCATGTGGTCCGCGATGAACTCGGCCGCGCGCTCCTCCTCCGCGCCGCCGATCTCGCCCACCATCACCACGAGCTCGGTCTGCGGGTCGTCCTCGAAGCGCTGCAGGATGTCGATGAACGAGGAGCCCACGATCGGATCGCCGCCGATGCCGACGATCGTGGAGTTGCCGACGCCGGCCTGGGCCAGCTCGTTGCCGATCTGGTAGGTCAGCGTCCCCGAGCGCGAGACCAACCCCACCGGCCCCTTCTTGAAGACCTTCGTGGGGATGATGCCCACCGACGCCACCTCGGGCGAGAGCGCACCCGGGCAGTTCGGGCCGATCAGCGTCACGCCGCGCGAGCGTACGTAGGCGTACACGTCCATCATGTCGTGGGCCGGAATGCCCTCGGTGATGCAGACGACCGTCTCGCAGCCCGCGTCGACCGCCTCGTAGATCGCATCGGCTGCGAACGGCGGCGGCACGAACACCATGGACGTGTTGGCGCCCTCCTGCTCGACCGCCTGCGCGACGGTGTCGAAGACGGGGATGCCGCTGACGTCCTGGCCGCCCTTGCCGGGCGTCACGCCGGCGACGACGGCGGTACCGTAGTCGCGGTTGCGCGTGGCGTGGAAGGAGCCCTCACGACCCGTGATGCCCTGCACCACGAGACGCGTCTCCGACGTCACCAGGATCGGCATCAGGCAGGGGCTCCGGCCAGTTCCACGGCGCGCCGTGCGGCGTCCAGCATCGTGCGCTCGACGTAGAGGCCCGCCGGGTTCGCATCCGACAGCAGCTTGCGCCCCTCCTCGTCGGAGGTGCCGTCGAGGCGCACGACAATCGGCACGCCGATGTCGCGTCCGGCGAGCGCGTCGAGGATGCCCTGGGCGACCTCGTCGCCGCGCGTGATCCCGCCGAAGATGTTGAACAGGATCGCGCGCACCTTGGGATCCGAGGTGATGACCTCGAGCGCGTCGACGATCTCCTGCGCCTGCGCGCCGCCGCCGACGTCGAGGAAGTTCGCGGCCCTGCCGCCGGCCTGTGCGACCACGTCGAGCGTGGACATCACGAGCCCGGCGCCGTTGCCGAGGATGCCCACCTCGCCGTCGAGCTTGACGTACGTGAGCCCCTTCTCGCGCGCCATCTGCTCCTGCGGATCGGCCGCAGCGACATCGCGCATCTCGGCGATGTCGGGGTGGCGCATGAGCGCGTTGTCGTCGACCGTGAACTTGGAGTCGAGCGCGCGCACGTCGCCGTCCGGCGTGACGATCAGCGGATTGATCTCGACGAGCATCGCATCAGCGCCGCGGAACGCGCGGTAGGCGGCCTCGATGATGGCCATGACCTGCTTGCGCTCGGCGGCCGGGATGGCGGCGCGGAAGCAGAGCTCGCGCGCGATCCAGGGATGCCAGCCCGCGAGGGGATCGATGTGGAGGCGCGCGAGCGCGTCCGGGTCGTTCGCGGCGACCTCCTCGATGTCGACGCCGCCGCTCGTCGTGAGCATGAACAGCGGCCGCTTGGCCCCGCGGTCGAAGGTGATCGAGAAGTAGTACTCGCGCTCGATGTCGGAGGCTCGCTCGATCCAGAGCGTGCGGACGACGTGACCGCGGATGTCGAGGCCGAGGATCTCGGCCGCCCGCTCGGCCGCCTCCGCGGGGGTCGTGGCGAGCTTGATGCCGCCGGCCTTGCCTCGCCCTCCGGTCAGCACCTGCGCCTTGACGACGACGGGGCCCCCGAGCTCCGCTGCGGCGGCCTCCGCCTCCTGCGGCGTGAGCGCGACGCGCCCTTCCGAGACGGGGATGCCGAAGCGCGCGAACAGCTGCTTCCCCTGGTACTCGTAGAGATCCATCTGGCGGGAGGCTAGCCGGTCGCGCCCACGGTGAACGCCGCGTGGACGGTGCGCGTGTTCGGCAGCGCGAGGGCGGATGCGTTCTCCGAGTTCTTCGTCTCCTGCAGGTCCGAGGCCGAGATCTCGAGGCGGTGGCGGCCGCTCGAGAGGCGGCCGATGCGCACGCGCACCCGCCCCGTCGACGACACGTCCGTCTCTTCCTGCGTGCCGTCCACGCGCACGACGACATCGGGCGCGCTCACTCCGCTGCCGGCGTCGGACACGTGGAACGTCAGGACGTCGGCCCCGCGCCCGATGACGTGCGGGACCTGCTTGATCCGTGGCGGGGTGCGATCGTTGATCCAGAGGCGCAACCGGTACGGGCCCGGCTTGTGGCCCGGCCGCGTCTCGACCACGACGAAGTAGCGCCCGGGACCCGGAACGAGCAGGCCGCTCACGCGCTCGAAGCGACCGTACGTCTCGAGGTACGGATTGCCGTTCGCGGGCAGCGCGGGCTCGCCGGCCAGGCGGTTCTCGTCGCGGGCCAGCAGGATCTGCGGCACGACCGACCCCTCGGCCACGACGCCGGCGTTGCGGGCGCCGTGCGGGACGATGAACGACCACAGCTGCTCGCGGCCCGGGTAGATCCGCGGCAGGCCGCTGCCGGCCGGCCCGGCGGGCCAGCGGTAGTGCTCGACGAGCTTGGTGCCCTCGCGGGTGTCGCCGTTGATCCAGCGGCCGGCGGCGAGGTGCCGTGAGTGCGCGTTCGCGAGGTGCGGGCGCTCGACGTAGCCCCACCAGCGGAGGTGCAGCATGTGCGTCCCCGACGTGAGCACGACATTGCCCGAGCGGTTGCCCACGGAAGCGCCCGGAGGCACCGCGAGCGTGAGCGCCAGTGTCAGCGCGCCTCCGGCGGGCAGGTCGATCGTCGCCGGGCCCTCGAGGCCCGGGGCGCTGACCGTCCACGTGCCGCCACCGCCGCCCGCGTCGGTCAACTCGACCGACTGGACGTCGGAGGTGCCCGGCCGCATGAGCCCGAACGAAACGCCCGCGGGCGACGCGAACAGGCCCGGCGCATCCGCCGCCTGCACGTCGATCATGCCGCCGCCCTGGGCCAGCACGCTCGTCGGGTGCTTGTGCGCGGTGTCGTTGAAGACCGGGCGCCCCGTGAGCACGAGCGCGGACTTGATCTGTGCCGGCGTCCAGGTGGGGTGGCGCTGGCGGAGAAGGGCCGCCGCACCCGAGACCGCGGGGGTCGCCATGCTCGTGCCCGACCAGGTGCCGTAGCCGCCCGGGATCGGCGAGACGATGTCGACTCCGGGCGCGGCCACGTCCGGCTTGAGCGCCAGCGAGTACGGCGCCGGGCCGCGGGAGGAGAACGTCGCGATCAGGCCGGAGTTGGCCGAGATCTGCTCGCGCGGCGCGTTGTCGACCGAGAGCGACAGCTCGCCGCCGGCGGCGGCTGCCTGCTGGGCGAGCCGCGCACCGAGCAGGTCCGAGACGGTCAGCGAGCGCTGCTGCTCATCGGCGATCGAGGCGGGGTCGCCCGCGGCGCGCTGGGCGTAGACGATCCCGAGCGCACCCGCTGCGATCGAGCTGTCGGCGCGCGCGGGAGTGCAATGCGAGCTCAGCTGCACCAGCACGAGCGCGCCGGCGCGCCCTCCTCCGCAGTCCGCGGCGACGACGAGCGGAACGCCGGCGGTCCAGCCAGCCGGAATCTGGTCGGGCGTGTCGGTGGCGGCGCCGAAGGCCGTGAGGTCGGCAGGCACGGCGCCCGGGCCGAGCACGCCCAGCGTGACGCCGACGAAGCGCCCGACGCTCGTGGCCGCAACGGTGATCGCATCCGGGGAGGAGCCGGGCGAGGAGATCGATCCCCCGCCGAGGTCGTCTCCGCTGTTTCCCGCCGCGACGACGGTCACGACTCCGGCGCGCGCGGCGCCGTGGATGGCGCGGGCGACGACGTCGTTGGACGACTCCACCTCGGGCTCGCCGAGCGAGAGGTTGAGCACGTCCATGCCGTCGGCCACCGCCTTGTCGATGGCGCGTGCGATCTCGGGGCCGTTGCCGTCGAGGCCGAACGACGGCGTCGGCGTGGTCAGCACCCGGTAGGAGCCGAGGTAGGCATGCGGCGCGACGCCCGAGAGGTTGTTGATCGTCACACCGAGCGACGTGCCCGTGATTCCCGAGAGGCCCGCGGCGATGCCCGCGACGTGCGTGCCGTGCTCGGAGCCGTCCGGGTCGAAGGACGTGCGCATGCGCGCGCTGCCGCCGGGCGGCGCGAATGCGCGCGCCACGATGATCTTGCCGTTGGTGCCCGAGCGGATGCCCTTCGGGAAGCCGGGCGGATAGTGGTAGGTGGCGCCGGAGAACGACGGCCGCGTGATGTCGATGCCGTCGTCGATGATGCCGATGCGGATGCCGTCGCCCGCGGCGGCGATGCCGCCGTCGAGCCCGCTCCAGATGGCAGGGGCGCCCACGACCGTGGGCACGCGGTCGGTATCGTCCGCCTGCGCGACGTAGGTCACCGCCGGCCAGACGCGCCGCACCCCGGGCACGGCCGCGAGCAGGCTGAGCTCGCTGCGCGGCAGGGTGACCACGAGCGCATCCATGACGGTGCGCATGCGAGCGCTGACGCGGAGCCCCGGAGCCGCGCGCCGCAACCGCAGCTCGGCTTCGCGCTGCTGGCG
>JALYLC010000604.1 GCA_030774435.1 Actinomycetota bacterium | reverse complement strand
GTCGCCGGCCGGCCCGTGCTCGGGCCAGCTGCCGGCTGCTCTGCGGGCCGCTGGTCGTGTGAACCGAATGCGAGGGCGAGCGCGACGATCCCACCCAGGCCAAGTACGCCAGCGGCGCCGATCCGCTGGAACATCAGCCTGCGCCGCGCCCGCCTGCGCCGTCGTGCGCGCTCCTCGACCGGGTTCACACGCGTCGATCGTCTCTCGGCGCCGTCGGCATGGCGGTAACCCTCGCGAGGCGCGCCTGACTGGCGCCTGACTGGACTCGCCCGCTCGATCACCGCGGAGTGAGATCTCTCCGGGTGGGTAATGTCCGCCTCATGATACCCGGGCTGGTCGAACGGTTGGATTGCGTCGTCGGGGATTCGGTCGAACGGGCGATGAGCGCTCATCACCGGCGGCGTCTGCGCAGGGTGGGGTGGGAGCACGCCCTGTTGGCAGCGGATGCGAGCTGGGCGGCCGGCGGCGAGCCGCCCAGATCGGGCAGCGCGATCGAGGTACTGGTCGACGGCGAGGAAGCGCTCCCGCGAATGGCCGAGGCGATCGCGAGCGCTCGTTCGCACGTTCACATCGCGGGCTGGTGCGTCACTCCGGACTTTGCGATGTCGGCCGGCGCCAGGCCGGCCATCCTGCGCGAGCTCCTGGCCGATGCCGCTCGTCGCGTGCCCGTGCGCGTGCTGCTCTGGGGCGGAGCTCCCCTGCCGCTGTATCCGGTTTCGCGACGGGTCGTGCGAGGCATCCGCGAAGCGCTCTGCAAGGGCAACCAGATCGTGTGCGCGCTCGATACGCATGAGCGGCCGCTGCATTGCCATCACGAGAAGCTCGTCATCGTCGATGACGAGCTGGCGTTCGTGGGCGGCATCGATCTCACCGATCTCGCCGGCAACCGGCTCGACCGGCCGGGTCATCCGCCGCGCGGGAGCCTCGGCTGGCACGACGTCGCCACCGTCGTCCGCGGGCCGGCCGTCGCGGCCGTCGGCCGGCACTTCGGCCTACGCTGGAACGAAGCTGCCGGAGAGCGGTTGCCGCCCCCGGGCGAGCCGGGCCGCGCCGGTGACGAGGAGCTCCAGATCGTGCGCACCGTGCCCGAGCGCATCTACGAGGCGCTGCCGCGGGGCGAGTTCTCGATTCTCGCGAGCTACGGCGGCGCGCTGCGCTCCGCCGAGCGGCTCATCTACCTCGAGAATCAATTCCTGTGGTCGGCCGAGATCGTCGAGATCCTCAGGCAGAAGCTGCGCAACCCGCCGAGCGAGCGCTTCCGCCTGCTGCTCGTACTTCCCGCCAAGCCGAACTCCGGAGCCGACGACACCGCCGGCCAGCTCGGCCTCCTCGCAGACGCCGACGACGGCGCGGGCCGGATGCTGGCCTGCACGCGCTACGCCGTCGGCGGAGGAACATCCGATCGCGTCTACGTGCACGCCAAGGTCGGGATCGTCGACGACCGCTGGCTCACGGTGGGGTCCGCGAACCTCAACGAGCACTCGCTCTTCAACGACACCGAGATGAACGTCGTCAGCCACAGTCCGGCTCTCGCAGGTCGGACGCGGCTGCGGCTCTGGGCGGAGCATCTCGCGCGCCCGCCCGAGACGCTCGCAGGCGACCCGGCCACCCTCATCGACGAGATCTGGCGACCACTCGCGAGCGAGCAGCTCGAGCGTCGCATCGCCGGCGCGCAGCTGACCCATGGACTCGTGGGTCTCGCGCACGTCTCGCGCCGCTCCAAGCGACTGCTCGGGCCGCTGCAGAGCCTGCTCGTCGACGGCTGAGTCGCCGCAGCGCTGCGCCCTCCATGTGGTTCAGGTGGTGTCGAGGCCGAGCCGGGCTCGCCGGCAATGTCCGTCTGCTCCATCTGCGGCGCGGCGTGGATGCCGGCGCAGGGAAAATCATCGCAGCCTCTCGTATCAAGATCGTCGAGCTGACCCTCGAAGGTCGCCTTGTGGATCGATCTCCCCGTGCCGGCGGGCGGTCACGGCGAACTGCTCCACGAGATGAGCACCCGAGGCCGGTGCGAAGACGGCCAGGGGCCGTCGCAGTCGCGGTCGGCAGCGGATCGCCCGGCCGACCAGAGGCGCCGGCAGCACGTTGGCGGGCACGAGCGCCGGCCCGAGGCCGGCGGTGGCGAGCTGCACCAGGGCCGAGATCGACGAGGAACGGACGGCCGCGCGCGGCACGAACCCGGCCTGATCTGGATGGCGATTGCGCACGGCTGGGAGGCGCTGCCCGTCCACTTCATCTTGGTCAGTGTCAGTATCGTGTACGGCCTGCGGATGTGGAACGCGCTCAACAGCGTGCTCGCCCTGTTCACCGTCGTGGCGCCCATCTTCGCGCTCACGCTGCGCGCAATCGAGATGGGCTCGGAGAGTCAGGCCGAGCTCGCCGAGATTCCGCTGATGTCGCTGATCTTCCTCGTGATGGTGTGGCACGTGCGCGAGCGACAACTCGTGGTCGAGCGCGGACGCGCCCTCTTCGACAACGCGTCGCACGAGCTGCTGACGCCGCTCACGATCGCACGCGGCGAGCTCGAGTTGCTCGGGCGCAACGGCAACGTGCCGTCGATGCGGGAGATCCTGCAGACGCGACAGGTCGTGCTCGAGGAGCTGCAGCGCAGCGAGGTGCTGGCATCCGGCCTGCTCGCGCTCTCGCGGCTCGACGGCGCACACGCCCCGCAGCGCAGCACCGTCTCCACCGACGACCTGCTGGATTCGGCGGTCGAGCGCTGGAGGCGCGTGACGGAGCGCCGGCTGGTGGTCGGCGCACGCGCCCGCGCACGTGGCCGCCGGCTCGTGCTCGAGGTCACCGATCAGGGCGGGGGCATCCCCGGCGACGAGCTGCCGTACATCTTCGATCGCTTCTACCGCGCGCGGTCGTCCGACGGCACGCGCGGAAGCGGTCTCGGCCTGGCGATCGTGAAGGCCATCGCCGAGTCCCACGAGGGCGAGGTCAGCGTCGAGAGCAAGATCGGCGTGGGCACGACCTTCCGCGTCGAGCTGCCGGGCTTCGAGCCCGAAGCGCACGAGCGGCTCGCTCCGCTCTCCCCGCTCGCAGCCTGATCCCGACAGCGCGCAGCG
>JALYLC010000603.1 GCA_030774435.1 Actinomycetota bacterium | reverse complement strand
GAGGGGGACAGGACGCTGCTCGACGTCATGGCACCCGTGGCGCGGGCGCTCCGGACCGCAGCCGAGGCGGGTGCGACGCCCGCGGAGGCCGCCGAGCGAGCCCGTGCAGCCGCTGGCGAAGGGCTCGCGAGAACGCGCGAGCTGACGCCCAGGCGCGGTCGTGCTCGTCGCTTCGGCGACCGCTCGGTCGGGCACGAGGACCCGGGCGCCGCGAGCGCCCTGCTCGCGTGGGAGGTGGCCGCGCGGCTCGCCATTCCCGGCGCGTGATCCCACGCGGGACCGGCGCTTCGCCGGCGGCCACGAGGATCGGGCCAGGGGCTGCACGCGATCGAGTGTTCTCAGGCGGCCTGCGGCGCGGCGAGCCGGCCCGAACCGCGCTTGTTGGCGTAGAGCCGCTGGTCGGCCACGTGCAGCGCCTGCTCGAGTGTGATCCCGGCGAGGATGCGCGCCGAGCCGCGCGAGCAGCCGATCTCGAAGCCCTCTCCCTGCTCGCTGAGCGCGGCTTGGGCCGATGCCAGCAGCTGCTCGCCGTCGCTCTCCGCCGTGATCACGACGAACTCGTCGCCGCCGGTCCGGTAGGCGGTGCCGCGACCGGCGAGCGCCGCGGTCAGACGGGCTCCGAGGCGTGCGAGCAGCGCGTCGCCCGCAGGATGCCCGAACGTGTCGTTGTAGGCCTTGAAGCCGTCGAGATCGAACATCCC
This sequence comes from Actinomycetota bacterium, assembly GCA_030774435.1. Taxonomy (GTDB): domain Bacteria; phylum Actinomycetota; class Thermoleophilia; order Gaiellales; family JALYLC01; genus JALYLC01. Next base: position 8,238 of record JALYLC010000603.1, on the reverse strand, counting down.
GACCGCGAGCGTCTCGTTGCCTGCGAGCGGATCCTGCATGTCGGCGAAGAGCTTGCGCCGGTTGCCGAGCCCCGTGAGGGCGTCGGTCGTCGCGTCCTGGTGGCTGCGCCGGTGGGCTCTGACCGAGGAGAGCAGGGCGACCGAGAACGCAACGAGCAGGAACACGATTGCCGCCAGCGTGCCCAGCGACGCGACTTCTCGCGATCGCGTCGCTTGCGCGCCGTAGCTCTGATCCGCGCGCTCGAACTCGGCCTGGAGCGTGGCCTCGACGCCGGTCGGTCGCTCGCTCTGCCCGAGCTCCAGAGCGGCCTGGCGTGTGGCTCCCTTGGCCACGAGCACGGCGAGGCGGTCGATCAGCTTGAAGTAGCGTGCGCTCGAAAGCGCGATGCGCTCGGGGGCGTCGCTCTGGCCAAGGGTGGCGAGCGTCGCGAGCGAGCTGTTGTAGACGCCCTTTGCGGTTGCCAGGCGCTCTGCAGTCTGCTTCCTGGCGGGCACGTCATTCGCGCCGGCGATGGCCGGGTTGAAGGCGACCGCCAGAATCGCGCCCGCCTGGTTGTGCATCTGCGCGATGACGACCTGCGCATGGCGCTTCTGATCGACCCGCTTCTCGAACGCCGCCACGGCGCCGAGCGCGATCAGCCCGAGCGCCCACATGCCGGCCAGCAGCAGCGCCGGGCGACCGACCGCGCTCAGGCGCCGAGCGGCGCGCGCGATGGGATCGGATAAGGGGCCCATGGTCCAACCCTAGTCGTGCTCTGGGCCTGCGCTCGCGTGAGCGGGCCGTCAGGGCGCCGGGTCTGGCGCGAACGCCCGCAGCACCGCGTCCACATTGCGCTTGGCGAAGGCGCGATTGAGCGGTCGGCCGCTCAGCAGGAGCCGGTAGTAGACGGGGCCGATGAGCAACTCGTGGGCCGTCTCCGGGTCGGTGTCCGGGCGCAGGTCGCCGCGCGCGATGCCGCGCTCGACGAGCCGCTCGACCTCGCCGTCGCGCACCGACACGACGCGATCGCGGAAGGCCTGCGCGAGCTCGGGGTCCGTGGCGAGATCGGAGACCAGGCCCTGCATGACGCGTCCCATCAGTGTCGAGCCGAGCACCTTGACCGCTGCGTTCACGAACGCGAGCAGCTCGGCACGCGTATCGCCGAGCTCGGGCAGCTTGACCACCTGCTCGACCATGTCGAGCACGACCGCCAGCGCCAGCTCGTCCTTGTCGCGCCAGCGCCGGTAGATCGTGGTCTTCGCGACGCCGGCCCGCGCGGCGACCTTCTCGATCGTCAGGCCCTGAACGCCGCACTCGACGAGCAGCTCCCGCGTGACCTGCAGGATGACCTGCTCGGTCTCGGAGCTGCGCTGACGCCCGCCGCGACGCGCGGTCGTCGCGGATGCCTGCGCTGCCCCGAGGGTCTTCGCGTTCGTTGCCATCGGCACGTTATAAACGATACGTAGCGTTTGTGTCGAGGGCGGTTACTGCAGGTACCCCTCGACGGTGCCCTCGCTGCGCATCTCGACCTCCTCGGGATCGCCCCCTGCGTCGGCGGCCGAGCGGCGCCTGCGCAGCAGGTCCCAGTAGCGATCCAGCTCGACCTTGATCTCGGCCAGCCGCCTGCGGTCGTCTTCGCTGCCGTTGCCGCTCGACTCGCGCGTCCAGAGCCGGTGTTCCTCGGCGACAAGCGCCTCGATGTGCGTGTGAACCTCGTCGTCTGCCATTGCTCGTCCTTCCCGTCTCGGCACCCCCGGAGGAGGAGCACGACCCGATCGTAGCGCCAGAGGCGAGTGACTCGACAACGCCCTCGCCACGCGCGCTACCGTTGGCCCCTGATGGCCGACGCTCCCTCGTCCCAGGAGCCGCCGGCGGCCGAGCGCCGGCCGGTGATCCTTGCGATCGACGACGACCCCGTGGTGCTGGCGGCGGTCGCGCGCGATCTCCGGCGCGGCTTTGGCGAGCGCTTCCGGATCATGCGCGCGCCGTCGGGCGCCGAGGCGCTCGAGCTGCTGCGGCAGCTGCGCACGCGGGGCGACCAAGTCGCCCTGCTGATCGCCGATCAGCGCATGCCGGGGATGCCGGGCACGGAGTTCCTCACCCAGGCGCGCGAGGTCGTGCCCGACGCCAAGCGGGTGCTGCTGACGGCCTACGCCGATACGTCCGCGGCGATCGCGGCGATCAACGAGGTCGCGCTCGACTACTACCTGCTCAAGCCCTGGGATCCGCCCGAGGAGCAGCTCTTCCCGGTGCTCGAGGATCTGCTCACGACCTGGGAGGCGGGCGCGTTCCTCGAGACGGGCGGCGTGCGGCTGATCGGGCACCGCTTCTCGAAGGCGACGCACGACCTGCGCGACTTCCTGGCCCGCAACTGCGTCCCTGCGCGCTGGCTCGACGTGGAGCGCGACGGCGAGGCGAGGGAACTGCTGCAGGTGATCGGCGTCGACGAGACGCGCCTGCCCGTGGCGCTGCTGGAGGACGGCGGCGTGCTCGAGCAGCCGACGATCCTCGAGCTCGCCGGGCGTCTCGGGATCACGGCGCAGCCCATCCAGGATCACTACGACCTCGTGATCGTCGGTGGCGGACCGGCGGGTTTGGCCGCAGCGGTCTACGGCGCATCCGAGGGCTTGCGCACGGTGCTCGTGGAGCGCGAGGCGACGGGCGGCCAGGCCGGCCAGTCGAGCCGCATCGAGAACTATCTGGGATTCCCCGCGGGCCTGAGCGGCTCGGATCTCGCGCGCCGCGCGACCGACCAGGCGCGCCGGCTCGGTGCCGAGCTGCTCACGGTGCAGGACGCGGTGGCCCTGCGCGTCGAGGGCGCGGGCAGGATCGTCGAGCTCAGCGGCGGCGGCACGCTGAGCGCGAACTGCGTGCTGATCGCGTCCGGTGTCGCCTACCGGCAGGTCGATTCGCCGGGATTCTCGGAGTTCACCGGCGCCGGCATCTACTACGGCTCGGCGCTGACGGAGGCGCGTTCGTGCGCCGACCAGCGCGTCGTGATCATCGGGGGCGCCAACTCGGCAGGCCAGGCGGCGGTCCACTTCTCGGGCTACGCCGCGAGCGTGACGATGCTCGTGCGCGGCCCCTCGCTCGAGCGCTCGATGTCGCGCTACCTGATCGAGCAGCTCGCAGCCCTGCCCAAGGTCGTCGTCCGCACCGACAGCTCGGCCGTGGCCGCGGAGGGCGAGAACGGGCGTCTCGAGCGGCTGCGCGTGCGCGACAAGGACGGCGCCGAGTCCGTGCTCGACGTCGACGCCTGCTTCGTGTTCATCGGCGCCTCGCCGCGAACCGAGTGGCTCGATGGCGTGGTCGCGCGCGACGAGCGCGGCTTCATCCTCTCGGGCCTCGACGCCGCGGGTGCGGGCTGGCCCCTGAAACGCGAGCCCTATCTGCTCGAGACCACGGTTCCCGGCGTGCTGGTGGCGGGAGACGTGCGCGCGCGCTCGTTCAAGCGCGTGGCCAGCGCGGTGGGAGAGGGCTCCATGGCGGTCTCGCTGATCCACCAGTACCTCGCCGACGCATGAGCGCAGCGGCGGCGGTGACGCGGGGCGAGCTGCGGACGATCGACCTGTTCGACGACCTGGACGACGACCAGCTCGGGGAGTGGCTCATGGTCGCGCGCGTCCGGGTTGCTCCCGCCGGCGAGATCGTGGCCGAGCACGGGGTGGTGCCGCCCGGCGTGTTCCTCCTGCTCGAGGGCACGATGCTGACGTTCCTGATCTCGGGTGATCACGTCGAGGCTGCCGGCCGCCAGATGGCTCCGACCTGGATCGGCGCGATCAGCGCGCTGACCGAGGGACCGCTGGGCGTGCGCATGCAGGCCGAGTCGGCCTGCCGCCTCGCGGTCATCGAGCCGGCGGAGTTCCGGCGGCTCGCGCTCTCGCAGCCCGCCGTGCACCGGCGCGTGATGCAGCAGGTCGCGCCGGTCATGAGCCGCGTCACGGCGATCGAGCAGAGTCGCGAGCGGCTGACCTCGCTCGGCACGATGGCTGCCGGCCTAGCGCACGAGCTGAACAATCCGGCCGCGGCGGCCGGCCGAGCCGCCGGGCAGATGGTGGAGGCCGTCGACGTCGTCGGCGCGACGCTGCGCCGCTTCGTGGAATCCGGGATCGAGCGCGAGGATGCCGCCAAGCTCGTGGCTCTGCACGCCGAGGCTATCGACCGGGCCGCGGGACAGACCGCGCTCGACGCGCTCGATGCCGCCGACGCCGAGGACGCGCTGCTCCAGCGGCTCGAGCAGCTCGGGATTCCCGAGCCCTGGCGGCTGTCCGAGCCGCTCGCCGTGGCGGGGATCGACGAGGACTGGCTCGCGCGCGTCGCGGCCCTCGCCGGGCCCGCGACCGACGCTGCGCTGGGCTGGGTCGCCGCCACGCTGACGGCGCGCAGCCTGGCCGCGGAGCTGCAGGAGGCGACACGGCGCATGTCCGATCTCGTCGGAGCCGTCAAGAGCTACGCCTACATGGATCGCGGGGCGCTCGTCGACGTCGACATTCACGACGGGCTCGAGACGACGCTGATCATGCTCGGTCACCGGCTCAAGCACACCTCGATAGACGTCGTGCGCGACTACGACCGGGGGCTCCCGCGGCTGACCGTGCGGGGGTCCGAGCTCAACCAGGTCTGGACGAACCTGCTCGCGAACGCGATCGACGCGCTCGGCGAGTCGGGCACGATCACGATCGGCACGCGACACGACGGCAACGGCGTCGAGGTCGCGATCGCCGACGACGGGCCAGGCATCCCGCCCGAGATCGCCGACAGGATCTTCGACTCGTTCTTCACGACCAAGGACGTCGGGGACGGTACCGGCCTCGGCCTCGCCACCGCCCGCCGCATCGTCGTCGATCGCCACGACGGCTTGCTCACCGTCGAATCCCTGCCGGGCCGGACCGTCTTCCGCGTCCGGCTTCCTCTCATGCCCACCTGACGGAGGATCGTCAAATGCCGCCCATCTGCACGCACGCCGATCACGTTCGCGTCACGGAACTGCCCGAGTCGGTCGACGGCTGCGTCGACTGCCTCGCGCTCGGCAGCCTCTGGCTCCACCTGCGCATCTGCCTGGAATGCGGCCATGTCGGGTGCTGCGACGACTCGCCCAACAAGCACGCCACCGCCCACGCCCGCTCCACGGACCACCCGATCATCCGCTCGCTCGAACCCGGCGAGGACTGGTGCTGGTGCTTCGTCGACGAGGTCGGGATGCTGATCCCGGCCGTACACGGCACGACGCGCATCCCACCCTCGCCGCTCCTCGGGTGAGCACGAGCCCGAGGAGCGGAGGTGCATAACTCGGGGTCAGACCCCGGTTTATGCGGTCCGGGCGAGGCGCCTGCGTGCCTCGAAGCGGGCGACCTGCCCGCCCTGGGAGGCGCGGTACTCCGTGCCCGCGTAGAAGGGATGGCAGGCCGAGCAGATGTCCACGCTCAAGCGCTCGCGCGTGGAGCCCAGCTCATGCTCGGCGCCGCAGTTGCTGCAGCGCACGACCGTCTGGAAGTACTGGGGGTGGATGGTGGCGTTCATGCAAAGCCTCTCTCAGCGAGGCGGCACAACACCGCCTCTCAGAAGGAGAAAACGAATCGGAGGGGCCCGGCCTTCCCTGGGAAGCCCCGCGCGACGAGCGTCGTTCCCCGGAGCATTCCCAACGTCAGGAGCGGAGCATGCAGATCGCGATTCTCGGCAGCGGCACGATCGGGGCGACGCTCGCGCGCCGGCTCACCGAGGCCGGACACGAAGTGACTCTCGCCAACTCGCGCGGGGCGGCGTCGCTCGAGCCGCTCGTTGCCGAACTGGGCCCCCGAGCACACGCCGCACCCGACATCGCGGCGGCGGCGGACGGCGCCGAGGTCGCGGTGCTGGCATTGCCGTTCTTCCTCTATGACCAGCTACCGTCAGGGGCGCTTGCGGGCAAGGTCGTCATTGATCCCATGAACTACTACCCCGGTCGCGACGGCGAGCTGCCGCAACTCGCGGACGACAGTACGACGTCGAGCGAGCTGCTGGCCCGGCATTTGCCGGGAGCGCGCGTCGTCAAGGCGTTCAACACGATGGTGTCGACGAAACTCGGCGCGGACGGCCGGCCCGCGGGCGACCCCGAGCGCCTTGTCATCTTCGTCGCCGGCGATGACGGCGAGGCCAAGGCCGTGGTGCGGGCGCTCGCCGACGACATCGGCTTCGATACGGTCGACCACGGAGGGCTGGCCGCGGGTCGCGCACAGCAGCCCGGCTCGGCCGTCTACGGCGTCCCGTTCACCCTGGCGCAGGCTGCCGCGACGTGAGAGGCTGCATCTGCGCTCGATGAGAACTGCACTGTCGACATCGCCGAGGCTCGAGGGCCGGCACAAGCAGCTCGCGCTGCTCGCGGCGATCATGGGGTCGTTCGTCTCGGGCCTGGACGCCACGGCGGTGAACGTCGCGCTGCCGGCCATCCGGAGCGACCTCGGCGGCGGTCTCGCGGGCCAGCAATGGGTGTCGAATGCCTACCTGCTCACCCTGGGCTCGCTGATCCTGGTCGGCGGCTCGCTGGGCGATCTGTTCGGCGAGCGCCGCGTGTTCTCGATCGGTGTCGGCGGGTTCGGGATCGTGTCCGTCCTCTGCGCCGTCTCGCCGAGCATCGAGTTCTTGATCGCCGGCCGCGCGCTGCAGGGTGCGTTCGGCGCGTTGCTCACGCCCAGCGCGCTGGCCCTGATCATCGCGACCTTCCCGGCTTCCGAGCGCGGCATGGCGATCGGCTCGTGGACGGCCTGGTCGGGAATCGCGACGGTGATCGGCCCGCTGGTCGGCGGCTATCTCGTCGACGCGCTCTCGTGGCGCCTGATCTTCGCGATCAACGTCCCGTTCGTGGCTGTGACCTTGATGCTGATCGCCCTGGCCGTGCCCGCCCGCGCACGCGACGTCGCTCGCGTCCCGCTGGACTGGCTCGGCGCGGTCCTGACGTTCCTCGGCCTGGCCGGGCCCGTGATGGCTCTCATCCGGCAGCCGGTCGTCGGCTGGAGCAGCGTCGAGGTGTGGGGCTCGGGGATCGCGGGGATCGCCCTGCTCGGCATCTTCGTCTGGCACGAGCAGCGCACGGCTGCGCCGATGCTGCCGCTCGGGCTCTTCAAGCGGCGCAATTTCGCGATCGGCAACCTCGAGACGTTCGCGATGTACGGCGGGCTCAGCGTGACGTTCTTCTTCCTGGTGCTCTTCCTGCAGCAGGTGGCCGGCTACGACGCGCTACAGGCGGGGCTCGCCCTGATGCCGTCCACGCTCGTCATGTTCGCCCTCTCCAAGCGCGCCGGCCGCCTCGCCGACCGCTTCGGACCGCGCCTCTTCATGGGCCTCGGCCCGCTGACGTCGGCGGTCGGCCTGGCGCTCCTGCTGCGCATCCACGCCGACCTGAACTACTTCACCGATCTCCTGCCGGCGCTGTTGATCTTCTCCGTCGGGCTCTCAGCCACCGTCGCGCCGCTCACCGCGACCGTCCTCGCCGACGCCGACGAGTCCAATGCGGGCATCGCTTCGGGCATCAACAACGCGATTGCGCGAGTTGCCGGCCTGCTCGCGGTCGCTGCGATCGGCGCCGTCGTCTCCGCGCAGTTCTCCTCGGCGCTGGACGATCGCCTCGCCGGGCAGACCCCCTCGGCGCCCGCGCGCGCCGCCATCGAGCAGGCGCGCAAGGAAACGCTCGCGCGCGTGGATCCGGTCACGACCGGGGCGGAGGTCGCCGGAGCCGTGCAATCCGCGTCCACGCGCGCATTCCAGGTCGGCATCGGCATCTCCGCGGCGCTCGTGGCGGCGGGCGGACTGCTCGGGCTCGCGGGCATCCGCAACCCGCGGCGCTCCGTGCGCTGCCAGGACTGCCCGGGCGGGCAGTTCGCGGGTCAACCGCTCGACCTGGGCCGCGATCGCCCGCCGCTCGTCGAGACTCCCGCGCCGGCGCCGGCCCCGTAACTCAAGAGCGCATTTCGGAATGATCGTGGTGTCTGGAGCGGCTGGATCGGCCTGCAGCCGAAACGCGCTCTAGGCCGGCTTGCCGCCCGCGATCCAGCGCTCGAGGATCTCGACCTGGTCTGGCGGCCAGGCCCCGTCGCAGGGCATGCTGCCGGTCTTGACTGCGCCGAGGATCGCGTCCGCGTGCTCGCTGACGTCGTCGTGCGACCAGAGGTCGAACGCGAAGCGCATCGAGTTGTGGTCGCGCTCGCGGAAGAGCGGCTTGACGTGCTCCTCGAAGCTCACGGGTTGATCGGGCGACGGCGCTGCCACAGCTCTGTCCTCCTCGT
>JALYLC010000602.1 GCA_030774435.1 Actinomycetota bacterium | reverse complement strand
GCTCGGGCTGCCGGACGAGCTCGTCGCCGCGTCCACCGACGCCAACGCCGCGCTCGCCGTGGGCATCCCCGCCCTGTGCCTCGGCTGCGCGCAAGGTGGCGAGATGCACACACCTGACGAGTTCATCGACATCGCGTCGCTCGCGGCCGGCCGCGAACAGCTCCGTGGCGTGCTGGCGCAGCTGCTCTGGGAGAATCCGCGTCCATGACCACCGCACCGCACCCGCTCGATCCGCTGAGCGCCGACGAGCTCGAGCGCGCCGTCGCTTGCGTGCGCAGCGCCCGCGACCTCGGCGGCGCCGTCCGCTTCGTCAGCGTCGAGCTGCGCGATCCGGACAAGTCGGAGCTGGCAGCGTGGCGCGACGGCGGCACGCGGCCTGCGCGCGAGGCGGCGCTCGTCGTGTTGGCGGGCGGCCGCACGTACGAGGCGGTCGTCGGGCTGGACGCCGACGCGCTCCTGGCCTGGGAGCACGTCCCCGGCGTGCAAGCCGCTGTCACGGCGGACGAGTACGACGAGGCCGAGGTCGCGGTCAAGGCCGACCCGCGCTTCCGCGCGGCGCTCGCGCTGCGCGGAGTCGTCGATCTCGACCTGGTCATGGTCGACACCTGGACCGTCGGTCGCTTCGAGCAGCCCGACCGGCGCGTGGGGCGCTCGCTGGCCTGGCTGCGCAGCGATCTCACCGGCGACAACGGCTATGCCCGCCCGATCGGCGGGCTGCTCGCGCTCGTCGACCTGAACGACATGCAGGTCGTGCGCATCGACGATCACGGCGCGCTGCCCGTCCCCGAGGAGCACGGCGACTACCGCGAGGGCGGCGGGCGCCCGTATCGCCGCGATCTGCGGCCGATCGAGATCACGCAGCCCGAGGGCTCAAGCCTCACGCTCGACGGCTACGCGCTCACGTGGGGCCCGTGGCGCCTGCGCATCGGCTTCAACCCGCGCGAGTCGCTGACCCTGCACGAGCTGGCCTTCGACGAGGGCGACGGCGCCGGGCCGCGGCCGATCGCGCACAGGCTCTCGATCGCCGAGCTCGCGATCCCCTATGCCGACACCAACCCGACCGTGGTCTTCAAGAACGCGTTCGACATCGGCGAATACGGCCTCGGCCCGTACGTGAACTCGCTCTCGCTCGGCTGTGACTGCCTGGGCGAGATCCGCTACCTGGACGCCGTCGTGCACGACAGCCAGGGGCGTGCGCAGACGATCGGCAACGCCATCTGCGTGCACGAGGACGACAGCGGCATCCTCTGGAAGCACCACGACTCGCGCAGCGGCGCCACCGACGTGCGCCGGGCGCGGCGGCTCGTGATCTCGTCGATCGCGACGGTCGGCAACTACGAGTACGGCCTCTACTGGTACCTCGCGCTGGACGGCTCGCTCGCGTTCGAGGCCAAGCTCACGGGCGTGCTCCACACCGCCGGCGTCCCCGCAGGCGAGCATCCGGGCTCGGCCACGCTCGTCGCTCCCGGCGTCAGCGCGGGCTTCCACCAGCACTTCTTCTGCGCGCGGCTCGACCTCGACATCGACGGCGAGCGCAATGCGCTCTCCGAGGTGAATTCGGTTCCCGACCCGCCCGGCCCGGCCAATCCGCACGGGCAGTCGTTCCGGGTGCGCGAGACGCCGCTGGCCAGCGAGCTCGCCGCCCAGCGGCTGATCGACCCGCTCTCGGGCCGGCGCTGGCGGGTCTCCAACCCCGGGCGCTCCAACCGCATGGGCCAGCCGGTCGCGTACGAGCTCGTCCCGGGCGAGAACGTCGGCCTGATGGCCGACGAGGGCTCCGAGTTCGCTCGCCGCGCGCGCTTCATGGCCCGCCATCTGTGGGCCACGCCCTATCGCCGCGACGAGCGCTACCCGGCCGGTGAGTACCCCAACCAGCACGCAGGTGGAGACGGCCTGCCGCGCTGGACGGCCGCCGACCGCTCGCTCGAGGACACCGATATCGTGCTCTGGTACGTGTTCGGCTCGCACCACGTGCCGCGCCTCGAGGACTGGCCCGTGATGCCGGTCGTCACCTGCGGCTTCCAGCTGCGGCCGCTCGGCTTCTTCGACCGCAATCCGGCGCTCGACGTGCCCCCGCAGCCGGGGCACTGCCACCCCCTGTAGCTCAACGGTAGAGCACCGGGCTCATAACCCGAGTGGTGGAGGTTCGACTCCTCCCGGGGGGATCCGTATCCTCGGCGGCACCCGAGAGGAGGGCGATGAGCGGCAGTGAGGGCGAGGTCACGTGGGACGGGCACCGCACCTGGTACCGGCAGCGCGGTGAGTTCGCGCCCGGCGGTCCGGCACCGATCGTGCTGCTGCACGGCGGCCCGGGCGGCACGCACGACTACCTCGAGCCGCTGCTCGCGCTGGGCGACTCGGGCCGTCCGGTCGTGCTCTACGACCAGCTCGGAAACGGCCGCAGCGAGCACCTGCGCGACGCTCCGCCCGAGTTCTGGGCGGTCGACCTGTTCAAGCGCGAGCTGACCTGCCTGCTCGAGTCCCTCGGCATCCACGACCGCTACCTGCTGCTCGGCCAGTCGTGGGGCGGGATGCTCGCGCTCGAGCACGCCCTGGAGCGGCCGTCCGGGCTGGTCGGCATGGTGGTCGCGGACTCCCCGGCGAGCATGCCGCTGTGGGTCGAGGAGGCCAACCGCCTGCGCACCGCCCTGCCGGCCGAGGTGCAGTCCGTGCTGAGCGCGCACGAGCGCGCTGGCACCACGGATTCGCCTCACTACGCGAAAGCGGTGGATGCGTTCAACCGGCTCTACGTCTGCAGGCTCGATCCGTGGCCGGAGCCCCTGCAGCGCGCGTTCGCGCAGATCGCCGAGGACCCGACGGTGTACGGCACGATGATCGGGCCGAGCGAGTTCCATGTGACCGGCACGCTCAAGGACTGGGACATCACCGATCGCCTCGAGGAGATCGCGACGCCGACGCTGCTGATCTCGGGCCTGCACGACGAGGCGACGCCGCGCATCGTCGAGGAGGTCCACCGGCGCATCGAGGACGCGACGTGGGAGCTGTTCGAGTCCTCCAGCCACACGCCGCACCTCGAGGAGCCCGAGCGCTTCCTCGCCTCGTGCGAGCGCTTCTTCGCCGAACTGGGCGTCTGAGAACGGCTAGAGCCAGCCCGCCAGCCGGTGCGCCACCAGCACGGCGGGGATGCACGTATTGGCGCGCGGCACCGTGGGGAACACGGAGCAGTCGGCGACGTGCAGCCCCTCGATCCCGTGGACGCGCAGGCGCCCGTCGACGACCGTGCCCATCGCGCAGGTGCCGGCCGGGTGGTAGTAATGGGCGACGACCGCGTCGACCGCCTCGCCGGGCGCGAGCCCGGCTGTGGCGCCGATCTCGCTGCCCAGCAGCTCGGCGAAGGGCCCGCTGCGGGCCAGCGCCCGGGCGATCTCGACGCCGTCACGCAGGACGGCGTGGTCGTGTCCCTCCGGGTCGCTGCAGTAGGCGTGATCGATGATGGGCGCCGTGATCCCGGCGGAGGCGGCGAGGCGTACGTGGCCGCGCGAGCGCGGCGTCATGCACGCAACCGGGATCCAGAACTCGAGGCCGCCCGGCACGACGCCGCCGACCGGGTAGGCGTGCAGGTCGAAGCCCTGGGGCGCGCACTGGCTGGAGCGCATCTTCGCGATCACGCCCTCGATCGGGGCGAACGCGCCCTCCGCCGCGTAGTCGGTGCAGGCGGCGTGGAGCTCGGGCGTGCCGGCGAAGCCGAGCTCGATCGCGGGATGATCGTGCAGGTTCGCGCCGACGCCGGGCAGATCGGCCGCGACCGGGATGCCGAGCGCCCGCAGGTCGTCGGCCGGTCCGATGCCCGAGCGCAGCAGCAGGGCGGGGGAGTCATAGGCGCCCGCGCATACGATCGAGCGCGCCGCCTCGACGGTGACGAGCTCGCCCGCTCGCCGCACGACGGCGCCGTGCACTCGCGCCTCCCGGACGAGCAGGCGCTCGACCGGGGCATCGCCGCAGATGCGCAGCGAGGCCCGGTCTCGCACCGGGTCGAGATAGGCCAGCGCCGCATTCCAGCGCACGCCGTCCGCGATGTTGACCGGCGACGGAGCGACGCCGGTGTCGGCATCGAGGTCGTTGAGGTCGCGAACGCGCGGGACGCCGAGGGCCACGAGCGAAGCCAGAGCGGCGCGGTGGAAGGGCGCGAGCCCGGCCTCCGGCGGGATGCGCACGCGCATGCGCTCATTCGCGGCCCGCAGCAACGGCTCGACCTCGTCGCGCGACCAGCCCGCCAGGCCGTCCGCGGCCAGCGCGTCGTAGTCGAGCGCGCTCCCCCAGATCGCGGCGCAGCCGTTGTGGCTCGAACAGCCCCCGATCATCGCGGCGCGCGGAAACTCGACGCGCCGGCCGCGATAGCCGTCGTCGGCGGCGTAGGCGAGCTGGTGCGACTGGGCCAGCCAGGTGGCGTCGAGCACGTCGCGCGGCCAGCCTCCCCCTGCGTAGGAGCCGAAGTCGGGCCCCGCCTCGAGCACGAGGATGGACTCGCGCGAACGCTGGGCAAGCAGGCCGGCGAGTGCGGCGCCCGTCGTGCCGCCTCCGATGATCAGCGTGTCGACATTGTGCGGGAGTGGATCCACGCCGACAGGCTATAGAGCGCTCTACGAAGCTTGGCGAGAGTGAGCGAGTCTCAGGTGCGCCCGTTCCTGGCGATTCAATTAGGGTTAACGAGGCGATGGCGATCGCCAGGCACAAGACGCGCCAGCGCGAATTGCGCGAGGCTCGGGCATTGGTGCGCCGCGTGCAGCGCGGCGACCCTGGTGCGTTCGAGTTGCTCTACGCGACGTACGAGGGGCGCATCTACCGCTTCTGCCACCGCCTGACGGGCAGGGAGGAGACGGCGGCGGCGCTCGTCGAGCTGACGTTTGCGCGTGCGCTCGCAGATCTGCCCGAGGGCCCGCTCGACAAGCTTGACGTGCCCGCCCACCTGCACGCGACGGCGCGCGCTCTCGCCTTCGAGCGCAACGGCGAGCCCCTCGGCTCGCGGGGCGCGGCGGAGGGCGAGGTCGCCGTCGCCAACGACCGGCTCCCGCCACTGGAGCGCGCGGCGCTCGCGCTGCGCGACCTGGAAGGACGGCCCGACGACGAGATCGCAGCGGCCCTCGGCCTCGAGGAGGCCGCCGTGCCCGGCCTCGTCGGCACGGCCAGGCTGCACTTGCTCGCCGAGTTGCGTCCGGCCGGCATCGCCGAGCCGTGCCCGGGCCGGCTGCCGGACCTGTCTGCCTACTCCGACGGCACGCTGGCCCCCGAGCGCCGTCTCGAGCTCGAGGCGCACGTCAACGCCTGCGCAGCCTGTCGCGCGACCCTGTTCGCGCTGCGCGAGGCGGCACTCCGCTACAAGGCGCTGCCCACTCCTGATCCGCCGGGCGAGCTGGGCTCCCGCATCGGGCGGGCACTGGGCCTCGTCGGCCTCCCGGCGCGGCGTTCCGAGGCGGTCGAGCCCGTCGCGACGGGCGGGCGTCAGACCGCCGCTGCCGTGGCGATGGCGGCGCTCGCCGTCGTGGGCGTCGGCGTCACGATCGCTGCCTCCCACGCTGACCACGACAACAGCAAACCGACTCGGGCGCCCGCGCCGGCGCCATCGCAACCCGAGGCCCAGCCCAGTGCGCCTGCTTCCGGTTCGCCGCTGGCCTCCCGCGTGGTCAGCCTCGCGGCAGCGAAAAAGCTCCGCCCGCCCCCGGCGCTCCACCACGTGCGCGCTGGCGCCAGGCGGATGGCACCCGCGCGCACGCCACCGCCGAATCCCGTCCTGCAGGGCCTCGGGAAGTCCTTTGCACCCGAGTCGCCGCCCAGGCCCGCGCCGCCACCGGCCGCTCCCAGCCGCGGCACGCGCGTCACGAGGCCCAAGCCGCAGCGGAAGATCCCCGTCCAGATCGTGCCGCCGGTCACGCCCTCGCACGCACAGGCGGCCGCGAATGAGCCGTCGCCCCCGCCAAACCCGCCTCCGGCGCCCGCGCCGCCGCCACCCCAGACGACGACCACGTAGAATCCCTGCTGCGGGCGCGGTTCGTGGAGTCGCGCGAGCGCGGTGATCGTGGCCGTTTAGGGCACCGCGTGCGCCAGCGCGGCCACGGCGCAGGTCGAAGGAGACCCACAATGTCCGGTCACTCCAAATGGTCCTCGATCAAGCACAAGAAGGGCGCTGCCGACGCCAAGCGCGGCAAGCTCTTCTCGAAGCTCTCGCGCGCAATCATCGTGGCCGCCAAGGAGGGCGGGGCCGACCCCGACTCCAACATCAACCTCGCCAACGCCATCGAGCGGGCCCGCGCCGTCTCGATGCCGAAGGACAACATCGAGCGCGCGATCGCCCGCGGTGCCGGCGCCGACGCCAACAGCGAGGCCTACGACTCGGTCACGTACGAGGGCTACGGCGCGAGCGGCGCGGCGCTGATCGTCGAGGCGCTGACCGACAACCGCAATCGCACTGCCGCCGACGTGCGCTTCGCGTTCGGCAAGTACGGCGGATCGCTCGGAGCGCCGGGCTCGGTGGCCTGGATGTTCGAGCGCAAGGGCATCATCACCGTGCCGCTCGCGGCCGTCGACGAGGACACGATCACGCTCACCGCAGCCGAGGGCGGCGCGGAGGACGTGCGTGCGGACGGCGACATGTGGCTGATCACGTGCGATCCGCACGACCTCGCGGCGCTGCGCGTGGCACTCGAGGCGGCGGAGATCCCGATCGAGAGCGCCGACCTCTCGCTGCTCCCGAAGACGCAGGTCGAGGTGGATGCCGATCAGGCGCGCACGCTGCTCCGCCTCGTGGACGCGCTCGAGGAGAGCGACGACGTCCAGGACGTCTACTTCAACTTCGACATCCCGGACGCGGTGCTCGCGGACGCCTGACGCAACGCCCGGGATCTGGCCCGTGACGTCCCACGTCAGGCCGACTCGTCGCCGGGCTCGCGGCCTTCGGGCAGCCACGGCGGCGTGGGATATTCGATCGCGTCGTCGTCGCGGTGCTCGCCGATCGAGAGGATGCGCAGCTCGGCCTCCCCGTCGTTGACGAACTGGTGCACGAGCTTCGGTCCCTCGCCCTTGGCGAAGAAGTCGCCCGCCCCGACGCGGAAGCGCTCGTCACCCGCATACAGCCAGCCGGTGCCTGCGAGCACGAGGAAGCCCTCCTCCTCCGTGCGGTGCCAGTGGTAGCGCGCCGAGCGCTGACCCGGGTGCACGACGTCCAGGTTGACACCGATGCGGCGCAGCCCGGCGGCGCGCGCGATCAGCGTGGTCAGGCCGAAGCTCTCGCCGCCCGGCTCGGCCTCGTTCTCGCCGATGGGGAGCTCGTCGATGCTGACGAGCCAGGACGGGCGCCCGTCCGCGCGCTCGACCAGTTGCTCGGCGCGCATGCCGTCGGCCTTGCCCACGCGCCAGTCGCCGGCCGGGAGCATGCGCCGCTCGATCCAGCCGCGCGGGGCGAAGTCGGGCTCGACATCGGCGCAGGCGTCGATCCACCGCCCCTCGCGATCGATCGTGAGGAAGGGGTCCACGTCGCCCAGGACGCGAATGAGCTCACCGACTGCGGTGATCGGGTCCGGGAAGCGGCGCGGGTGTCGAGAGACCGCGGCGACGGTCCGGACGGGGCGCTGGGTCACGGACGCCGATGCTATCAGCGGCTCTCGAGCTGTTTTCGGAATGAGCGGGGCGCTCGGAGGTCTCGAATCGTCCTGCGGTCTGGTTGTCGGGCGCAGCGACTGGTGGTGGGCGATCGGGGGTCGCCCGACCACCAGATCTGCGGCGACCCTCCTTCCGAAACCAGCTCTGAGCTGCCGGTCGTCCGCACGGGCGCCTACCCTGCGTTCGTGATCGTCCTCGGCATCGACCCGGGCACTGCGAGCACGGGCTACGGCGTGATCGCGTTCGATGGCCGCGATGTGCGCGCCCTTGCGCAGGGCACCGTCTGCACCGGGCCGCGCGAGGCGCCCGAGCTGCGGCTGGCGACCATCCAGCGGGCGATCGAGGAGCTGATCGTGGCGCACTCGCCCGCGGCGGTCGCATTCGAGAGCCTCTACATCGGCGCCAGCCCGCGCACGATCATGTCGGTCTGCCAGGCGCGCGGCGCCGCGCTCGCCGCCTGCGGCACGCACGGCATCGCCTGCACGGAGTACGCGCCGGCGCAGGTCAAGACGGCCGTGTGCGGCTTCGGAGGCGCCGGCAAGGATCAGGTCATGCGCATGGTGCGGCAGCTGCTCTCCCTCCCCGAGGCACCGGAGAGCGACCACGCGGCCGACGCACTCGCGCTCGCCCTCTGCCACGCCTGGAGCGCCCGTGCCGAGGAGCGGTTCGCGCGCGCCAGGGCAGCACGGTGATTGCGAGCCTGACCGGACGCCTGCTCGAGGACGACGCCGACGGCCTCGTCGTCGAGGTCGGGGGCATCGGGCTCCGCGTCTATGCGTCAGCGGCCGCCTCGCGCCTGGCGCGCGAGCAGCCGCAGGCCGTGAAGCTGCAGACCCACCTGGTCGTGCGCGAGGACGCCCTGACGCTCTACGGCTTCGCCAGCCAGCGCGAGCGAGGGCTCTTCGTGGCGCTGCTCGGTGTCTCGGGGCTCGGGCCTGCGAAGGCCCTGGCCCTGCTCTCGGGCTATCCGGTGGACACGCTGCAGCGGGGGATCGTGACGGGAGATCTGGCGCTGCTCGCATCGGTCTCGGGCATCGGCAAGCGCACGGCCGAGCGCATCGTCGTGGAGCTACGCGACAAGCTCGGCGCCGCGGCGCTCGAGTCGGTGGCGGCCGGCGACGGCGCGACTGCGCCCGCCTCCGACGACCCGCACCTGCAGGCGCGCGATGCGCTGGTCGCCCTCGGCTTCGCCGTCGCCGAGGCGGAGACGGCACTCGCGGGGGCTGAGGGCAGTACCGAGCAGCGCGTCAAGGAAGGGCTCGCAGCGCTGCGCCGCGGGGGCAAGCCATGAGCGAGGAAGAGCGCCTGGTCGGCGCGGCCGCGGCACGCGGCGACGAGGACGAGACCGACCGCTCGCTGCGCCCCCGCCAGCTCGACGAGTTCGTCGGGCAGGAGGTCGTGCGCGAGCAGCTCTCAATCGCGCTCGCGGCCGCCAAGGAGCGCGGCGAGCCGATCGACCACGTGCTGCTGGCGGGCCCGCCGGGGCTCGGCAAGTCGACCCTCGCGCACATCGTCGCGAGCGAGATGGACACGCGGCTCGTCACCGTCTCGGGCCCTGGCCTCGACCGCAAGGGCGACCTCGTCGCCATCCTCGCCGACCTCGCCGAGCACGACGTCGTCTTCATCGACGAGGTGCACCGCCTCAACCGGTCGGTCGAGGAGACGCTCTACCCGGCCATGGAGGACGGCGTCGTCGACATCATCATGGGCCAGGGGCCCGGTGCCCGCAGCCTGAGGCTCGACCTCGCCCCGTTCACGCTGATCGGCGCCACGACGCGCGCCAGCCTGCTCACGAAGCCCCTGCGCGACCGCTTCGGTCTCGTCTTCCGGCTCGATCACTACTCGCCCCCGGAGCTCGTGCGCATCGCGCAGCGCTCGGCCGGCATCCTCGGCATCCACATGCGGGACGACGCCGCGGCCGAGCTCGCCCAGCGCGCGCGGGGAACGCCGCGGCTCGTCAACCGGCTGCTGCGGCGCGTGCGCGACTTTGCGCAGGTGCGCGGCGACGGCGCGATCGACCACGCAACGGCGGTGGCCGCGCTCGATCTGCTCGGCGTGGATGCCGAGGGGCTCGATCGGCTCGACCGCGAGCTGCTGCGCATGATCGCCGAGACGTTCGAGGGCGGGCCGGTCGGGCTGTCGACACTGTCGGACGCCATCGGGGAGGACCGCGGCACGATCGAGGACGTCTACGAGCCGTACCTCCTGCAGAAGGGCCTACTGCAGCGCACGCCGCGCGGGCGCGTGATCACACGGCTCGGGCGTGCCCACCTCGGGCACCCGGACACCCCGCCCGCGGATGATCACCGCCTGTTCGGCTAGCGGCCGGCGGGCAGCGCTTCGCTTTGTGCGGCGGGCTGGTGCCGATTGCCGTCTTCGCGGCGCTGTCGGCGGCCCCGGCTGTGGCCGCCACGACGGTGGTGGTTGCGACGCCGGTGCGCAGCGCAGCCGCTTCGGGGGCGGGGCGCCCGCCGCCGCTCGAGCTGAGCGCGAAG
>JALYLC010000601.1 GCA_030774435.1 Actinomycetota bacterium | reverse complement strand
CGGAAAGGGAGCCGCGCGTGACTAGCGTCAAACTCGACCAGGGCGGGCTCGCGATCACGCAGGTCGCGGCCGTCGTCAAGGACCTCCGTTCGTCGCTCGAGCACTACCACACGGCGCTCGGCTGGGGCCCGTGGAACGTCTACGAGCACAAGCCGCCGATGCTGCACGGGACCGAGTTGCATGGCAAGCCCGTCGAGTACACGATGCTCGGGGCGGAGTGCCATGCAGGTCCCGTCGTGTTCGAGCTGCTCCAGCCGCTCGAGGGGCCGAGCATCTACAAGGAGTGGCTGGAGGAGCACGGCGAGGGGCTCCACCACGTCGCCTGCATGATGCCCACACACGAGCAGGCCGACGAGCTGCGCGGCCACTTCTCCGCGCTCGGGGCCGAGGTGCTGATGGGCGGGCGCATCGGCGAGACCATCCAGTTCTACTACCTCGACACCCTGCCGCTGCTCAAGGTGATCATCGAGTCTGGCTCGGGCCACGCGGTCGACCTCAAACCGAGCTGGGTGTATCCCGGGTGAAGCTCCTGGTCGTCGGCGACTCGTACATGCCCGTCGAGGTCTTCCGGCGCGCGTTCGAGCGGCTCGGCGACGACCATGGCTTCGACTACCTCCAGCTCGACATGCGGCAGACCGATATCGGTGACAGCGATTCGGAGCGGCGCATCAGCGAGTTCGCCGGTTCGCCGGGGCAGATCAGCGAGCGGCTGAGCGATCACGACGCCCTGGTCGTGCACGGCGGCGCCGTCACGGATGCGGTGCTCGACGCCGCGCCCGGGCTGCGCCTCGTGTGCTGCGCGCGCGGCGGGCCCGTCAACATCGACGTCGAGGCCGCGACCGAGCGCGGCATTCCCGTGGCGACGACACCCGGCAAGAACGCCGAGGCCGTGGCCGATCTCACGATCGCATTCCTGGTGATCCTCGCCCGCGGGGTCGTGCGCGCTGCGAGCTTCCTCGCAGGCGGCGGCCGGGTCGGCGAGTCGACGTTCGAGGGCGCGGAGTGGTTCGGCCACGACCTCGGCGGCCACCTGCTCGGGCTGATCGGCTACGGGCAGGTCGGCCGGCGCGTCGCGCTGCGGGCGCTCGCGATGGGGATGGCGGTCGCGAGCTGCGATCCCTTCGTCGCTCCGGCGGCCATGGCGGCCGACGGTGTGCGGCCGGCCGAGTTCGGGGAGCTGCTCGCCGAGGCGCGCTTCGTCTCGCTGCACGCCCGGCAGCCCGCCACCGGCCCCGACCTCTTTGGCGAACCGGAGTTCGCCCGCATGCGAGCCGGGTCGTTCTTCGTCAACACGGCCCGCGAGACACTGGTCGACGAGGAGGCGCTGTTCGCAGTGCTGTCCTCGGGCCACCTGGCCGGTGCAGCGCTCGATGTGCTGCGCCCGCGCGCTGCCGGAGAGGTCAATCCGCTGCTCGGGCTCGCCAACGTGGTGGCGACTCCGCACATCGGCGGTGCCACGTTCGAAACGCTCGACCGCGGCGCGACGATGGTCGCCGAGGAGATCGAGCGCTTCGCGGCAGGCTCCCCGCTCGTGAACGTGATCAACCCCAAGGTCCTGATCCGATGAGCGCGCCCGTGACCCTTGCGATCGACGCGGGGACGGGAAGCTGCCGCGCCGTCGTGTTCGACCTCGGCGGTGCCCAGCTCGGGCTGGGTCAGCGCGAGTGGGTGCACGCCGCGCTCCCGGACGTGCCCGGCTCGCAGGTGTTCGACACCGCCGGCGGCTGGCGCCTGATCTGCGAATGCATCCGCGAGGCGCTGGCGGCGGCCGGCGTCGGGCCTGGCGGCATCGCGGGCGTGAGCGCGACGAGCATGCGCGAGGGCATGGTGCTCTACGACCACGCGGGCGAGGAGATCTGGGCCTGCCCCAACGTCGACGGACGCGCGGGCGAGGAGGGCGCCGCGCTCGTCGCGAGCGGCGCTGCCGAGACCATCTACGCCCAGGGCGGCGACTGGGTCTCCATCACCTCGCCGGCGCGGTTCCGCTGGATCCAGCGCAACCAACCCGACGTCTACGGCGCGATCGCGCACATGGGCATGCTGTCGGACTGGATCGTCACGAAGCTGTGCGGCGAGTTCGCCACCGACCCGTCGGCGGGGTCGAGCTCGGGGCTGTTCGCGCTCCAGGAGCGCACCTGGTCGGATCGCGTGCTCGACCTGATCGAGCTGCCGCGCGAGGTTTTGCCACCGGTCCTGGATGCCGGAACCGCGGCCGGGACGGTGACTGCTCGCGCAGCCGAGGAGACCGGGCTGGCGCAAGGGACCCCCGTCGTCGTGGGCGGCGCCGACACGCAGCTCGGGCTGATCGGGCTCGGGCTGAGCGAGGCGAACCGCTCGACCGTCGTGGGCGGCACGTTCTGGCAGGCCACCGTGACGCTCGATCGCGCCCTCGTCGACCCGCAGCGACGGCTGCGGACGCTCTGCCACAGCGCGCCCGGCCAGTGGATGATGGAGGGCATCGGCTTCTACTCGGGCTTCGCGTTCCGCTGGTTCCGCGACGCGTTCTGCGACCTCGAGCAGGAGCGCGGGGCCGCCACCGGCCGCTCGAGCTACGAGCTGATGGAGGAGGCCGCGATGTCGGTGCCGCCCGGAGCGAACGGCGTCGTCGGCCTCTTCTCGAACGTGATGGACGCGAAGCGCTGGGTGCAGACCGCGCCCGGCTTCCTCGGCTTCGACATCGGGGATCCCGCAGCCAGCGGCAAGAAGGAATGCATTCGCGCGATCCAGGAAGCCGCGGCCTACGCGGCGTTCGGGCACTTCGAGATCGTCGCCGAGGTCACCGGACGCCCGCTCTCCGAGGCGGTCTTCACGGGTGGCGCGGCCAACGGCCGCCTATGGCCTCAGATCGTCGCCGACGTGCTCGGCGTGCCCGTTCACGTGCCGCGCGCGCGGGAGTCGACGGCGCTCGGCGCGGCCATGTACGCCGCTGTCGGCGCGGGGCTCGCCGGCAGCGTGTCCGAGCTCGGCAGCGCCACCCGCATCGCGGCGACGTTCGAGCCCGACGCGGCCGTGCACGAGACCTACCTCGAGCTGTTCACACGCTGGCGCGCCGTCTACGAGCGCACGCTCGAGATGGTGGACGACGGGGTCATCCGGCCACTCTGGAGGCCGGCGGGCGCATGACTGCCGACCTGCACGCGATGGGACACCAGGCGCTGGGCGAGATCGGCGCCGTGCTCGCTCGCATCCCCGCCGCCGACATCGAGCGGCTGTGCAGCGAGATCCGCGGGGCCGGGCGCATCGCCTGCTACGGCGTCGGCCGCGAGGGACTGATGATCAAGGCGCTCTGCATGCGGCTGATGCACCTCGGCCTGGATGCGCACGTCGTCGGCGATATGACGACGCCGCCGCTCGGGCGCGGCGACCTCCTGCTCGTGAGCGCAGGGCCCGGCTGGTTCTCGACGGTGGACGCGCTGCTGGGCGTCGCTGCGGAGGCTGGTGCGCGCACGGCAGTCTTCACCGCCCAGCCGGCCGGTCGCGTCCCCGCCCGCGCCGATCTGGTCGTGCACCTGCCGGCGCAGACGATGGCCGACGACCACAGCGGCGAGACCAGCCTGCTGCCGATGGGCAGCCTCTACGAGGCCGTGCAACTCGTGACCTACGACCTCGTCTCGCTGATCCTGCGCGATCAGCTCGGCCGGACGCCCGGCGACATGCGCAAACGGCACACCAACCTCGAGTGAGGCGGCGACGATGGACCTCGGGATCAACCTCAGCTTCGCACTCAAACGCTGGCCGGAGCCGGAGCGGTGGGCGGGCATCGTCGACGAGCGCCTTGGACTGCGCCGCGTCCAGTTCACGCTTGATCTGATCGACGCCTGGTGGCCGCAGGCGGAGCGCGCGGCGCTGGCGAGCGCAGCGAAGGGCGCGGCAGACGCACACGGCATCGCGATCCACAGCGCCCAGATCGGGCTCGCCGGCTACACCTACAACGGCCTCCTGCATCCCGATCCGGCCGCCCGGGCTATCGC
>JALYLC010000600.1 GCA_030774435.1 Actinomycetota bacterium | reverse complement strand
GGCGCGCACTTCTCGGAGAGCTCGAACGGCTCGACTCACACGTCGGGCCGCTCTCGCTGTTGTTCCTCGACTTCGACGGGCTCAGAGCCGTGAACAACCAGCTGTCCTACGAGCATGGAAATGAGCTCCTGCGCACGGTCGCCGCCGAGATCGAGCAGAGTCTTCAACCAGGCGAGTTCGCAGCACGCCTACACGGCTCAGGTGGCGACGAGTTCATCGTCGTCTGCCCCGGCCTCGATGCCTCATCCGCCGCTAGATGCTTGATCGGTTAATAGCCGTAGGCGCTGAGTGCGCGGCTGGGTTGTCCGAGTTGCCAGTTGAGGTGGATCGCGGCGGCGAGCGCGAGGATGCGGGCGAGGATCCGTGTGAGCAGTCCGGCCGGGGTGCGGGCGAGGTGCTGTTCGAGCCGCAGTTGGTATTTGAGGCTCTGCACGATCGACTCGATTCGTTGTCGGATGGGTCCGATCGGCGGGCTTGGCCGGTCGGGTTCGTCGGCGCGGCTGGGGCGCAGCAGAGTGGCGCCGAGCGCGGCCACCGCCTGCTCGAAGTCGGCGCCGGCGAAGCCCTTGTCGGCGATCACGAGCTGGCCTTCGATCGACTGCCGCTCGAGCAGGGCGAGCACCGACTCGCGTTCGGGTGCGTTGGCGGGCACGAGATCGAAATCGCGCACGCAGCCGTCGGGGCCGCACCAGAGCACGAGCCGCATCCCCCAATACCAGCGCGAGTGGGCGGCGCTGTAACCGGAGCCGCACCAGGGCGCGAGCTCGCTGCGGTTGACGGTCTGCAGGCTCTGTCCGCAGGGCAGCGGTGTCGTGTCGACGAAGCTGATCCCGTCATGAAAGCCCGGCAACTCGGTGCTGATCGCGCGCCAGAGCGTGACCAACTTCGGCGTCAGCGCGCGGCAGCGCTCGTTGTAGCTCGACTGGGCAGGCAGGTGCGGGAAGAGGTGGCCAAGCCGCCAGCCAGCCACAGGCAGGAACTGGCGCTCGCTCGGATAGCCGAGCATCATCTGCGCCACCATCAGGCAGATCAGCTCATTGTCGGTGATCTTCTGCGGCCGCCCCCGCCGGCGCTTCAACTCGGGCGGCGAAGGAAAGAGCGAGCAGGCAGCGCAATAGACTGCGATCAACAGGGTGTCGAGGTCGGCGCGCACGTAGGCCTCCTGGTCGACGGAGCATTGACACCGCCGACCTTCGACAACCCTGTCTCGCGTCCCTACCCGGTACTCACCGCCCCAGCCGTGAATTACCGATCAAGCATCTAGAGCATGAATGCGCCGTTGTTGTGATCGATCGCCTGCCCAGTGACGCCGCGTGCGTCGTCGGAGAGGAGCCACGCGACGGTGCCCGCGATCTCCTCCGGCTCGCTCATCCGGCGCAGCGGCACCTCCCGCATCGCTCGCTCGTAGGCCTCCTCGCGCGTGCCGGGCATCGCGTCGAGGCCCTCCCACGTCATCTCGGTCTTCACCCAGCCGGGGCAGATCGCGTTCACCTGGACGTTCTGCGCCGCAAGCTCGGCCGCCAGCGAGCGCACGAGCCCGAGCAGCCCCGCTTTCGAGGCGCTGTAGCCGGTGTAGACCGGAACGGCGATACGCGCGAGGACAGACGCTGTCACGACGATGTGACGGGTCGCGGGACCGGGTGCGAGGTGGCGCTGGGCCGCCCGGATGCAGCTGTAGGTGCCGACGAGGTTCGTCGCGACGAGATCCTCGAAGCGATCCTCAGGGCCGGGCGCGTTCGGACCGCCGATGCCCGCGTTCGCGATCAGCGCGTGGATCGCGCCTAGCCGAGCGGCCGCCCGCGCGAACGCGTCTTCCACGCCGGCACGGTCGCGGATGTCGCAGGAGAGGCACTGAACCGGGCCCTCCAGCCCGCTCGCGGTCTCCTCGAGCCGGCCGCGGTCGCGGGCGAGCAGCGTCAACGCCGCGCCCTCCGCAGAGAGGCGCTGCGCGATCGCGCGGCCGATCCCCGTGCCGCCCCCGGTGACGACAGCGTGCCGTCCGGAGAAACGGCCCGACTCTACGGGTCTACCAGCCTCTGGTCTCGAGCAGCTCTTCGGGTGCGAGCGTCGCGGTGGAGAGCCCGCTCATCGCGTCGCCGAGGCCTTGGGAGACGCGCGCGAGCACGTCGGCGTCGGCGTAGTGCGTGGTCGCCTCGACGATCGCCTTCGCGCGCTGCTCTGGATTGTCCGACTTGAAGATGCCGGAGCCGACGAAGACGCCGTCCGCGCCGAGCTGCATGCAGAGTGCCGCGTCGGCCGGGGTTGCGATCCCGCCGGCGGTGAACGTGACGACGGGCAGGCGGCCGTTCTCGGCCACCCAGCGCACGAGCTCGAGCGGCGCTTGGAGGTTCTTCGCCTCGCTGTAGAGCTCGGTCTCGTCCAGCGAGCCGAGGCGCTTGATCGCGCCGAACACCGAGCGCATGTGCGTGACGGCGTTGACGATGTCGCCCGTGCCGGCCTCGCCCTTGGTGCGGATCATCGCGGCGCCCTCGGAGATGCGACGCAGCGCCTCGCCCATGTTCGTGCAGCCGCAGACGAACGGGACGGTGAACTTCCACTTGTCGATGTGGTTGGCAGTGTCCGCGGGAGTCAGGACCTCGGACTCGTCGATGTAGTCGACCTCGAGGGCCTCGAGGATCTGCGCTTCGACGAAGTGCCCGATGCGCGCCTTCGCCATGACGGGGATCGTCACGGTCTCCTGGAT
>JALYLC010000599.1 GCA_030774435.1 Actinomycetota bacterium | reverse complement strand
GCACGATGACGTGGCCGGCGCCCAGCGCGAGCAGCAGCCCGGGCGCGGTACCGGCCGGCGGGATCACCGTCGCGCCGCGCGGCACGAGTGCCTGCTTGCGGTCACCGTCGCGGTTGAGCGCGGGGTCCGTGCCGCGGCGCCGCGCGAACGCGGCCGTGATCGCCGCGATCGCCTCCAGCAGCTCCTCGTCGAGCACCAGCTCGGCGGCCGCGACCTCCGCGACGGCCCCGACGGTGCGATCGTCGTGCGTCGGCCCGAGGCCCCCGGACGTGATCACGAGATCGTGACCGGAGAGCTCGCGCAGGCCCGCGACGATCTCCTCGTGCGCGTCGCCGACGATGCTGACGCGGCGCAGCTCGATCCCGATGGCGTCGAGCTCGTGCGCCAAGAATTGCGTGTTGGCGTCTGCCACGAGGCCGAGCAGGAGCTCCTGCCCGGTGATGAGCAGTGCCGCCGACGGCCTGACGGCCGTCACGGCAGTTCTTTGAGGGGAGCCTTCGGGATCTTCGTCGCCGAATCGACGTGCGCGGCCTGCGTATCGGCGGTCACGAGCCACACCGGGCCGTTGCCGTTGAGCGAGAACGTGTGGCCGTTGACGGCGAGCAGGATGTTCCCCGGAATGCCGCTCTCGATCGCGAAGCCGTAGTCGTCCTGCAGCGCCCCGCCGCCCAGGTGACCGCCGGCCTTGACCTGCTGCTGCGCGATGACCTTGCCCGTCGAGATCCGCGTGATCTTGACCCAGGTGGCCTCGTGGGCCGGCGAGACGTTGTCGACGCGCAGGTGCACCGGCTGCCGCTGCAGGGGCGTCCGGCGCGCGGTCGTATCCGTCGTCGTCGCCGTCGTCGGCGGCGGGATCGCAGAATTGGCGTTGACGCCCGTGGTGAGCGTGCGGGTCACGATGCTCGGCGCGGGCGTCGGCGCGTCGCCCGGGCCGAAGCGCCAGGCGACGAAGAAGAGCACGCCGATCGCGACCACGGCGATGAGCGCGACGAGCACCGCGCTCGATGACTCGCGCCGCTGCGTCATGGGCCGCTCGCGCCGCCGGCGGAACAGCTCGTCGTCGTGCCGCGTGCCGAAGCGCGAGGCGTACTCGTCGACGAACAGCCGCCCGTCGAGCCCGAGATAGCTCGCATAGGCGCGCAGGAACCCCCGCACGTACGTTCCCGAAGGCAGGCTGTCGAACTCTTCCTCCTCGAGCGCGCGCAAGTACTTGGCGCGGATCTTCGTATCCGCCTCGACCTGCTCCCAGGTCAACTGCCGGCGTTCGCGCGCCTCGCGGAGAGTGGCACCGATCTCGAACATAAGAATCAGACGGGCAGATGGCGGCCCGCGAGTCCTCCAGTCTACTCCGAGGGCCTCCGGGAGTGCCCCCAGGGAGGTTTTCCGTAGCGCTCGCGCACCCGTCCCGTCAGCCAGGCAGAGCCGCCCAGCAGCATGACGACCGTGAGCGCGGTCAGGATGCGCTCTCCGAGATAGGAGGATCCGGAGTCGACGAACACGAGCCCCAGCGGCGGGAAGCCCGCCCCCAGGCCGCCGACGGACGGGCCGAAGCACCACCCGAGCCCGATCGAGATCGCGAACACCGCCAGCACGAATCCGCCCGCGACGTAGTCGGCGAGCAACACGCAGGCACCCTCGCCGAACGCGCCGATCAGCAGGGCGACCGCGCTGCGCGCCTGCCAGGACGCGCCGTTCACCCCTCGATGGGGGTACGACCGACCATGCGCTGCGCCTCGTCGTAGGAGACGAGCACGCGCCGCGGCTTCGAGCCCTCGTAGCCCGAGATGACACCGCGCCGCTCGAGCATGTCGACCAGGCGCCCCGCGCGCGTGTAACCGACGCGCAGACGCCGCTGCAGGAGCGAGACCGACGCCGTCTCATGCTGCGCGACGCAGAGGATGGCGTCGTCGAGCAGGTCGTCCTCGTCGGGGTCGAGCTCTTCCGCCTCCACGTCGGGCGCCGCCTCGAGCAGCTCCTCGCTGAAGTCGGGCTCGGCCTGTACGCGGCACTGCTGCACGAGCAGCGCGATCTCCTCCTCGGAGATGTAGCCACCCTGCACCCGCTGCAGTCGCGACGTGCCGAGCGGCTTGTAGAGCATGTCGCCCGAGCCGAGCAGGGCCTCGGCGCCCGCGGTGTCGAGGATCACGCGCGAGTCGGTCTGCGAGGAGACCGCGAAGGCGATGCGGCTGGGCACGTTGGCCTTGATCATGCCGGTGATGACGTCGACCGACGGGCGCTGGGTGGCCAGCAGGAGGTGGATGCCGACGGCGCGCGATTTCTGCGCCAGGCGGATGATCGCGTCCTCGACCTCGGCCGGGGAGACCATCATGAGGTCGGCGAGCTCGTCGATCACGACCAGCATGTAGGGCAGCGGCGCCTTACCGTCGCGTAACCGCACGCGGTTCATCTCGGGCAGGTTGCGGGCCTTGTGCAGGCCCATCAGCTCGTAGCGCGACTCCATCTCGCGCACGACGTTCGCCAACACGGCGGCGGCGTTCTTCATGTTGGTGACGACGGGCGTGAGCAGGTGCGGGATCGTCTCGTAGTGGTTGAGCTCGACCTTCTTGGGGTCGATCAGGATCATCCGCACCTCGTCCGGCGTCGCGCGCAGGAGGATGGAGCAGAGCATCGAGTTGATGCAGCCGGATTTGCCGGAGCCGGTCGTGCCTGCGATCAGCAGGTGCGGCATACGCGCGAGGTCTGCGACGACCGTGTGACCGGAGATGTCCTTGCCGAGCCACACGGTGAGCGGCGAGCCGACGGCCGGCTCGTCCACGAGATCGCCGAGCGAGACGAGGTTCGGCGAGCGGTTCGGCACCTCGACGCCGACGGCCTGCTTGCCCGGGATCGGCGCGAGGATGCGGATCTCGGTCGTGGCCAGCGCGTAGGCGAGGTCATCTCGCAGCGCAGACACGCGCGAGACCTTCGTGCCCGGCGCGAGCTGCAGCTCGTAGCGCGTGACCCGTGGCCCCGAGACGGTGCCGATCAGCCGCGCTTCCACGGCGTGCTCGGTGAGCGCCGCCAGCAGGGAGGCGCCGACGCGCTCGACGTCGAGGTCCTTGCCCGCCGGGCGGGTGCCGCGCTGCAGGACGCGGGCGTCGGGCAGGCGGTAGTTCGAGACCGGGAGCGGCACGGCGATGTCGTGTGCGTCGGACTCCTGCGGCTCGGGCGCGTCGTGGACCTCGGTGACCTCGTTGGCGGGGTCGTCGGGCGTGAATGGCGGCGGCAGCGGCGGCATTGCGGGCAGCGGCGGCTCGAACGGCGCCTCGGACTCGGGCGCCCGCTCGAAGACGTCGGGGAAGCTCTGCTCGAGGTCGACCGGGGGCCGCGCTGTCGCCGTCTTGGCGCGCCGCGGGCGCATCGCCGCCGGGAAGTCGGCGGGCAGCGGCACGCTGCGCACGGT
>JALYLC010000598.1 GCA_030774435.1 Actinomycetota bacterium | reverse complement strand
ATGGTGACCTTGAACAGCTCGGCGGCGATGCCGGCCCGTTCCGTCCGAGTTCGAGATCGCCTTGAGCATCACGTCAGCCGCCTGCGCGGCGTCGACCGAGGACGGGGCGATCGTTGCGGCGCCGATCGCGTTCGAGAAGGTCTTGAAGAACGCCTGGCCGGTCGCGGGAAGTGTCGAGATCGGAAGTCCGGCGACCGAGATGTACATCCCGTTGGCGGTTTCCGACGACTGCTGGAGGTCGGCGGAGATCGGGGTGAACCCGTCGGGCGCGAGGATCGTCACCTGCGGGGCCCCGTTGCGGATGTCCTTGATGAGCGTGCCGCCGTTGTCGGAGATGAGACCGCCGAGGAACACGGCCTGGGCGTCCGATGCCTTGATCTGGAGTGCGAGCGGCGCATACGAGGTCTTCCTGGGATCCCAAGTCTCGTTCTTGACGACGGTGATCCCGAGCTTCCTCGCCGCGTTGGCTGTGCTGGTGGCGACGCCAGCCCCGTAGGCCTGCTTGTCGTTGAGGACGAAGAGCCTCGTCACGTGCAGCTCGTACGCGAGGGTGGCGTCGGCTGCGCCCTGGACGTCGTTCGCAGCGACGACGCGCGCATAGCTGCGCCTGCCGGTCGGGTAGTACACGCCGGGCTCGCCCGGCGCGGTACCCGGACCTGTGTGGGTCAGTCCGACGTAGGTGTTCGCCGGGCTGACCATCGCGAGCGGTCCGTTCGGCGCGCGGTTCGCGATCGGCATCTCGATCTCGGCACACCCTGAATTGAGGGTGCCGATCACGCCAACGAGGCTCAGGTCGGCGGCGTAGGCGCTCGCGTTGGTCGAGCAGGTGCCCGAGTCCCATTGCCCGGTCTGCGCCGTCGAGTCGTCGCAGCTTTGGTATGCGAGCGTGAACTTGCCGGCCTTCCAGCCGGCCTGCCCGAGGGCGAAGGCGATCGCCTTCGCCATCTGGACCGCTTCTGAGCGCCCCGGGCCGTCCAGGGGAAGGTCGGAAGCGATCAGGAGATCTCCGCTCGGGTTCTGGACGGCCGAGCACGCCGCCGCCGGGAGCGGTGTGACAGAGGTCGAATGCGCGACCGCCACCCCGACCGTGACCGCCAGGACCACGCCGCTCAACCTACTCCCGAGCGCCGCGCTCGCGAAGATTCGGTGCGTCACTGCCCCCTATCCCTGTCTCTGATCCCCGATCCTGAAAGCGGGGGTGATGGCGCAAGAGCATAAAGCGCACGAAGCCCACGGCGGGAGCAGCGAGACGACCGCTCGCTACTAGATGAGTAGTTCCACGGCCTGGGTGGCGGCCGGAAGGTAGGGACCGGTAGCAGTCAGGTCGAAGTCGGCGGTTCCTATCCGCGCCGTCGACCCAAGAGAGCCACGATGCTCGCCGACCTCGACCTGTTGCTGGTTGCGGTGTTCTGCACCGCCGACGATCTCCTGCCCAGGGGCGTGAAGAACGCCAGGAGGATGCTGACCGACGCGGAGGTCGTCACGCTCTGCGTGGCCCAGGCGATGATGGGAATCCCGGCCGACACGCGGTTCTGAAGACCGCCCGTAAACAGCTCCAAGCACTTGTTCCCCGTGCTGCCGAACCGTCCCGGGTATCTGAAGCGACGGCAGCGGCTGAGCGAGACGATCGAGGCATTGATCGTTCCGCTCCAACAACGCCTACGCCCGTCACAACGGCACCGCGCCCCTGCCGGTCTGGTCATCCAACCACACACGACACCGACTCAGCCGAAGCGGTAACCGCCAACTCAACGCAGCCCTGCACCGAATCGCGCTCACCCAACCCCACTGGCACCCGCCCGCCAAAGCGATGATTGCCCGACGCCGCGCAAACGGCGACGGCGGCCTCGAAGCCATCCGGATCCTCAAACGCCGCCTCTCAGACGTTGTCGACCGCGCTCTTCTCATCGATGCACATACCAAACGTAGGGCCACCACTTGACAGAGGAGCAAGGGACAGTCCCCTCTTCTGGGTGGTGGTTGCCGCCATCATCCTGATCGCACTGGCAACTCTCACACTCGCTTGACTCCGACGATGGATCTGACAGGTTGCCGCCGCGTTACCGGTGTTGCGGTCGGAATCGCTGTCGCTGTCGCAGCGAGCCGTGTGCTGCTCGACGTCCACTGGCTTACCGATGTGATCGGAGGCCTTGCGCTCGGCTGGGCCTGGTTCGCGATCTGTGGAATCGCGTTCGGCGGTCGCATCCTCTCCTTCGGCGCCGCCGCGGAGGTAGCCGCACGGGTCGCGGAGCCCGCCGGCCACCGCGGACGAGCGCCGCGAGCGTCGATCCAGAAGGCCACGCACGCTTACCGCTGACGTCGGTGCGGAAGGTCTGTTAGGCGTAGATTCTCGCCTCGAGACTGGAGGCGCCGATGCACGCCGACAAGCACCCCGACAACCAACCGCTGCGCTCAAGTGACGAACCCCGCGCGTTGCTCGCAAGTGAGTTTCTGGGCCTTGCAG
>JALYLC010000597.1 GCA_030774435.1 Actinomycetota bacterium | reverse complement strand
GCTCGAGCCGTCCCAGCAGCGTGCGCGCAGCCACGCTCCGCATCATGGCGCGACGGGCGGCGGTGGGCTCAGCGCCGACCGCCGCCCGTTGCGTCTCAGAGCTCAGTCACCCGCGCTGTACTGCGCCTCGATGCGCTCGAGCTCCGCCTCGTCGCCCTGGCGGATCGGGCCCTTGAACCAGCGGTTGGCGGAGATGATCCACCAGCCGCCGAAGAGCACGAACGCGCCGCCCACGGTGAGCGGCGCGTAGTTGACGAGGTTCCAGTCGAATCCCGCGCCGTTGCCCGGGATGCCCTGCGGCACGGTCGGCATCAGGAAGAGGATGCAGATGAACGCGATCCAGATGATCGCGAGCGGGTCGAGCCACTTGTAGTGGTTGCCGAGGGTCCACTCCCCGGCCTCGAAGCGATCGCCCATGCGCCAGCGGAGGATGATCGGCAGCACGAAGGCCAGGTACAGGCCGATGACCGCGATCGAGGTGCCGACGAGGTACCCGACCGCTGCGTTCGAGAGCGTCGGCAGCATGAGCGCCCACGCGAGCACGCAGATCGCCACCACGGCAAACACCGGCGTGCGGCCGATTGCCAGCCTGCGCCACCACTGATGGCCGGGAACGGCGCCGTCGCGCGAGAACGCGAACAGCATGCGCGAGGCCGAGGTCACGGACGCCGCGCCGCAGAACAACTGCGCGACACAAGCGATGACGAGCATGAACTCGGCCCACTTGTCGCTCGTGGCCGTCTGCCAGATGTACTGCACGTCGAAGGCGCCGGCGCCGAGGGTGCCCTGCACGTCCGGCACCGCGAACGTGACCGCGACGAGCAGGATGAACCCGAAGACGACCGAGACGACGACGGACATGATGATGCCGAGCGCGGCTCCGCGCGCGGCGCCCTTGGTCTCCTCGCTGAGATGCGCGGAGGCGTCGTAGCCGGTGATCGTGTACTGGGCCATCAGCAGCCCGATCCCGAAGACGAACCAGAACACCGGGTGCGAGAAGTCGACGCCCGAGAAGCCCGACGTGTTGAGCGTCTTCGTGAACACGAACGAGGCCGACTGATGGTGGTCCGGGATGACGATCAGGATCAGCACGATGATCGCGACGCCTGCCATGTGCCACCAGGCCGAGACGGTGTTCAGCAGGTTCAGGACCGGCAGGCCGAAGAGGTTGATCCCGAGGTGCAGCAGGATGACGCACGTGTAGACGATGAACACGTGCTGCGGGGTGGTCGTCATGCTGAACCAGAGGTTGAAGAGCGACGACACGAAGGTGGCCGCGCCGTAGTCGATGGCTGCCGTCACGGAGATCTGGCCGATCAGGTTGAATCAGCCCGTGAACCAGCCCCAGCCGGGGCTTCCGAGCTTCGACGACCAGTAGTACAGGCCGCCGGCCGTCGGCATCGACGAGGCGATCTCCGCCAATGCCAGTGCGACGATCGTGCAGAAGGCGCCGACCAGCAACCACCCCCAGGTGACCGCGACGGGGCCGCCGTTCTGGTAGGCGATGAAATAGGACGTCAGGCAGCCCGCGAGGATCGAGATGATCGTGAACGAGATCGCGAAGTTGCCGAAGCCGCCCATCGCTCGATAGAGCTCCTGGGCGTAGCCGAGCTTGTGCAGCAGTTGCTCATCTGCGCTCAGATGCTGCCGCTCGCCGCCGGTGTCGACCGGATCTGTACCCACGAATCCCTCCTGTGGTCGGACGCCCGCCGCGGCGGGCCGGGACCGTGCGTAACTACGCCTTCTGGCGAACGACGTCAAGTACCGATGCGCACGGCTCCAGGGAGCTAGGCGTCGTCGCCGGGAGTGCGGCGCGCCCGCTTGCGCGCGGAGACCTGACGCTTCTCGTCGAGCCGCCGCTCGACCGCGCCGCGACCCGGCCTGGTCGGTCGGCGGGGGGCCCTCGGCCGTATGGCCTCGCCGATCATGCGCGCGAGCCGCTCGCGCGCGATGCGCCGGTTCTGGTGCTGGCTGCGCTCGTCCTGGGAGCTCGCCGCGAGCAGGCCCGCGGCGCTGATGCGCGAGCGCAGCCGCTGCAGGAGCTGCGCGCGCTGGCTCTCGTCGAGCGCGAGATGGTCGACGGCGACCGTGATCGTCACGGCGCTGTCGGTGGTGTTGACGTGCTGGCCTCCCGGCCCGCCGGCGCGCGCCGCACGCAGGCTCACCGGAGCGTCCGCGAGGGCGCGCTCGCCGGCGGCGATCGGGTCGTATGGCGTGGCGTCGGGCATTCCAGCTGCTGCATACCATGCCGCATGGCCGCGTTCCGAGAGCGCTTTTCCGCCGCGCGGCCGCTGATCGGAGTGATCCACCTGCCGGCACTGCCGGGCTATGCCGACTCGCCCGGGCTGGCGGCCGTCGTCGCGCACGCACTGGCCGAGCTCGCCACCTACCGGGTCGGCGGCCTGGACGGCGTGCTGGTCGAGAACGAGAACGACTGGCCGCACCGCAGCGAGGCGGCCCGCGAGACGATCGCAGTGATGACCGTGGTGACAGGCGCGCTCGTGGCGGCTGCCGGTGGCCTGCCCGTCGGCATCGAGATCCTGCTCAACGATCCGGAAGCCTCGCTCGCCGTCGCGCACGCAGCGGGCGCCGACTTCATCCGCAGCGATTATTTCGCCGACGAGATGAGCCGTCCCGAGCACGGCGC
>JALYLC010000596.1 GCA_030774435.1 Actinomycetota bacterium | reverse complement strand
TAGGATCCCTGGATGCCCCTGACCAACTGATGCCAACCTACGAAAGCTGGATCGTCCGTCGCGAGTCCTGGTTGCCGCCGTTTCCGCTCACGAGACGATACGAGCGCGATCGTGACGCCACGGGTCGCTTTGAGGAGTAGGTCGCACGAACGGTGCGAAGGCGCCGTTACGAGGTGACAGGCAGCGTCGAGAACTGGAAGAGACTCCAGGACGAACGCTGGCGAGGGTCGGACACGGAATAGCCGCTAGTCGTCCGTCGATGGCCGGGTCATGCGCGCGGGGCCCCGTCTCCGCCTCCGCCACCTTGCTCGGGCGCGTGTTTCTATCCGTGGTACTAAACCAGCGTGATCCGAGCGGACTGAGCTGAGCCAGCATCGCTCAACCACGCGCCCTATAGCTCCCGGCATCATCACCGCTCGTGTTGTGGTCCGGGAGGTCGCGGGTTCGAATCCCGTCTCTCACCCTTGTAGGCAAGCCGTTTCGGTTGCGCAGGGAGCGGCCCGTGGTTCTAGCGTGGTTCGTTACACGGAGCTCGAGGATGAGTGGCGCAGGATCATTCACATCCCACGTGACGAGTTCGCATCAGACGTCTTTCTGAGTTGCTGAAGTGTGAATGGCCGATCAACTCGCGGGCAGGGGCTGCCAAGCCGGTGCGGTGTCGTCGTAGGGGCTGGCGGCGAGTGCATGCGCGGGCCCGCCTTGCAGCGATATCACGAAGAGGTCGCTCTGGGCTGCGGCGCCCGGTTCTCGGCGTGGCGCTGCGTAGACGAGTTGGCTGTCGTCGGGGGAGAAGCTGAGGCTTGCGGGCGAGCGCGCAGAAACCAGTAGCCGTGGCGGTGCGGATCCGTCGGCCGGTAGGACGTGGACGCCGTCGACTGCGGAGTAGGCCAGGAGCTTCCCGTCGTGCGACCACGCCAGTGCAGTCGCCACCTGGTCGCCGACCGTCGCCAGGAGGAGGCGCTGCCCGCTGCCGTCGGGCGCGATGAGTTCAATGCCGTCCCTGCCTGGGTAGGCGATGGTGGCGCCGTCCGGCGACCAGACGCCGAGGGCGACGAAGTCGCCCGCAGGGCCCGGCGCAAGGCGACGGCGCCCGGTGCCGTCGGCACCCACGACGTCGAACTCGCCCGAGCAGCACACGCTCACGACGAGCAGCGTCCCGGACGGAGCCCACGAGGGGCTGCTGTCCTGCGATGCCTGGCCCGCAATGGTGCCAGGAATGGTCGATTGTTGGCGGCCGTCCGGCCCCGCGATGACGACGGTCGTCGTGCAGAACCCGCAGTTGCCGCCGGAGAACGGTGCGCTTGTGTAGGCGAGGCGCATCCCGTCCGCGGACCAGGCCGGTGCCGAGACGTCGGGCCCGCTCTGTGTCAGGCGGTGCAGATTGGAGCCGTCTGGATTGACGGCCCAAAGGTCGCGCGCGGCGCGCACGCTCACTTCGTAGAGCAGCCGGCCGCCGTTTGCCGACCAGGACAGGTTCGATGCGCCGTGGTCGTCGACAGTGAACTGGCCTGCTTTGCGCGCCTTCCTGCCGAAGCGGTCTCCGATCTCGACTTCGGCACGCGGCGGGCCACCCGCCATCAGGGGTGGAAGCGGACAAGTGAACGCGTAGCGCCCGTCGCGTGCCCATACGCCGTAGCCGGGCAGAGTCCGCGGCATGCCGCCCGTCACCGGCATCGCAACCCAGTCGCCCGAAGCGCGCTGGTAGCGCAGGAACGCGCCGTCGGGCGTGAACGCCACGCCGTATGGCGACCAATCGCTAGGGCCGCGGACGAGCAGCCGTGTCCGCGTCAGGTTCGCCGAGTCGGCGAGCAGGATCGCACCGGGGCGCGTGAGCACCAGCCGGCTGCCGTCCTTCGACCACTCAGCTGCCGCCTCGGGAAGGCGCGCGAGCAGCGCGCCGTGCTCGTTGACGACCACGGTGGCGGTGCCGGCGGCATTGACGACGGCCAGGTGGCCCTGCGCTGACCAGAGCGCCCGAGTTCCCGGCAGCGACAAGCGACGGTGCCCGGTCGTGTCGAGCACGACCCCGTGGGGGTTGCGACCCACGAGCGCAAGGATGCGGGAGCCGTCCGGCGAGAACGACGTACTGCCGCAGGCATTGCCCAACGGCCTGACGTGCGTCGACCGCAGGTCGACCAGGAACAGCTTGCACGGCGAGCCCGTAGCCGCCAGCAGTCGGGTGTCGTCCGGCGAGAACACCAGCGGCGAGCCGTACGCGTCCCTAGCTACTTGCCCCGGAAGAACTCGGATTCCGGGGCTGGTTGTGGTGACGGTCGTGATGGGTAGGCGCTGGGCAGCGCGCGTCCGGTCGCGTTCGTGCTCTTGGCTGGTCTACGCCGTGGCGTAGCGCTGGTAGGTGTCGGCGTTGTAGGCGAGGATTGCCCAGTTCGTGTGTGTGTTGACGCCGGCGAGGCCGCGTAGGCGGCTTCTGCCGAGGCTGTAGGCGCGCTTGAGGTGGCTGATGCGGCCCTCGCAGCCCGTGCGGAAACGTGCCAGCCGCCGCCGGGTCGAGCGGCTCGCAGCGACCTTGCGCCCGGCGATGAAGAGTTGGCGTGGCGCGATCGGCTCGAACGCCTCAGCCGTGGCGCGGCTTTGGAAGCCACCGTCGACGGCGACGATCCGCGGCGCGAGGCCTGCGTTTGCGAGCTCGGCGACACTCTGGGGGAGCAGCTCGTTCTCGGACGGGTTGCCGATCGTGATCGTGACGGGCACAAGGAAGCCGCGTTGGCCGGGCCCGCTCGCGGGGCAGACCTCGGCGAGTTGGGCGACGTAGCCAAACTGGGTCGGGTTGCCGAGCTTGCCCTTGCGGATCGGCCGCGCGTCGGGATCCGCGAGCGAGACGAGCCGATCGGCGATTCGCTCACCCGCGACCCGCTGGCGGATCTGTCTCGTGATCCGCTCGGCACGGGCGGCAACCTGCTCGACGCGACGGGCGGCTGCGAGCTTCCGCCGCGCGCCGCGTCCTCTCGCACCGCGTCTGGCCGCCTCGGCCAGCGCTCGCGCCTGCTTGACGCTTTGCGCCAAAAGCTCGCCGCACTCGCCGGTCAGAGCCACGACCTCCGCCTTGGCATCGCCGGTACGCCGCCGCAGCGCCCGGCCGAGGGAGCACAGCCGCCTGCCGATTGCCCGCGAGCGATCGACGACCGGGACGGCCGCGCCCGGCGTGCGCAGCGCGCGCGTCACGCGCACCAGCGCTCTGGCACCGTCCAGCGCCAGCCCGGCGTCGGTCGGGTAGCGCACGTCGGCCTCGACCACGGTCGAGTCGATTCGCACCGCCCGTCCGCGGAAGCGTGTCTCGCGCGTCGCCTTGGCGATCACCAGGCGGCTGAGCTCACAGATCGGCTGCTCGCCAAGTCGACGCACGAGCTTGCGGATCGTCGACTCGTCCGGCAGCGACCGATCAAGCGCAATGCGACACAACCGCCGCAACGAGATCGAGTCAGAGACCTCGCGCAGCAGCCTCTCGTAGCCCCAGCCGTAACGCTGCTTGACCAGCATCAGCCGCACGAAGGTCTCCATAGCCACCCTCGGGCGGCCCCGCCCGAGCGCCTCAGGCCAGCGCTCCAGCCACAACGAGCGAAACGGCGCCAGCAGCTCGCCGTCGTCACACAGCGCATCAAGCCGCGCCAGATCCGGCGGCAGCGCCAGCATCTCGGCCGGCAACACCGCATCCCACAGCATCTCCATCTGCTCGCCCCCAAGCCGCAACATCAGTCGCCTCCCGATCGCCCAGAACTCCATCATCTGCAGGCAAACCGTAGGACCTCGACCGCACGAACCCACACCCACAACCCCGACTATTTCCGGGGCAAGTAGCTAGCGGGACGCCAAGATCTGCGCTGGCGTTGATGTCGCCGAGCCAAGGCGCCGCGATCGTTCCCTTCGACAGCACCAACTCGATTCGGGGGAGAACGATGAAGCAGCCGATCCTGATTTCCTACTCCGAGCTCGTCGACGACGCAGCCGACGAGGAACGACTGATCCAGGCCTGGCGCGTGGAGCAACTGCGCCGCCTCGGTCTGTCGCGCGCCGTCGCCGAGACGTTCGCGGCACTCGTCGAGTGGCATGAGGTCGCGGCGCTCGTCGCGCGCGGCTGCTCGCCGGAGTTCGCGCTCGAGATCGCACGCTGATGACCGCCGCTTCGAGGCCGGAGCAACGGCCACCCCTTCACCTCTAGAGCCTCCGGAACGTCTACCCGCACGGTCCGCAGTACCCGCGGCGGCCTGCCGCACACGACGGCGCGACGTGGCCCCGAGCGGGCGGCGGCCTTGGCGGGAGCGCCTTTGCGTGTGGCGCATCGTCATGCGAGGATCCGGAGCGTCGTTGAGCGTGAGGAGTTGCTGTGCTGGCCGAGCAGCAGGCCGCGTTGCGGCGGGTCGCGACGCTGGTGGCGCGCGGGGTGCCGCCCGATGAGGTGTTCGCGGCCGTCACCGAGGAGGTCGGGCGGCTGCTTTCCGCCGAATACGCGGGCCTGGGCCGCTATGAGTCCGACGGTACGATGATCATCGTCGCCGGCGCGGGCATGAGCGGCGACCAGGTCCCCGTCGGCCGCCGGTGGAGCCTGGGGGGAAAGAACATCAACACGCTCGTCTTCGAGACCGGCCGTCCCGCCCGGATCGACGATTATGCCGATGCCTCGGGGCCGCTCGGTGTCACAGCCCGAGAGTACGGAGTCGGCTCAGCCGTCGGCGCGCCGGTTATCGTCGAGGGGCGCCTCTGGGGCGTGATGGCCGCCTACTCAACCCCGGACCAGCCGCTGTCGGCGGCCACTGAGGCGCGCCTCGCCAACTTCACGGAGCTTTTGGCGACGGCGATCGCGAACGCCGAGAGAGGCACCGAGCTAGCTCGGCTGGCCGAGGAACAGGCCGCGTTGCGGCGCATCGCGACGCTGGTGGCGCGCGGGGTGCCGCAGGAGGAGGTGTTCGCGGCGGTCACCGAGGAGGTCGGGGGGCTGCTCGGGACGGGCCTCGCCGGGATGGCCCGATACGACAGCGATGCGACGGTGACCGTCGTGGCCACCTGGGCGGCAGACGGCGGGCACGGCCGAGCACACCCGTTGGTGCCAGGTCCCTGGCCGCTCGAAGGGGGCGATCTGGCATCGGTGATCTCGAGGACGGGCCGACCCGTCCGGATCGACGACTACCACGGCGTTCCCGGACGGATCGCCGCGTTCGTTCGGGAAGAGCTCGGGATCGGCTCCTCGGCCGGCAGCCCGATCGTCGTCGAGGGGCGATTGTGGGGTGCGCTGTTCGTCCACGCGAAGCAAACCGACCAGCCGCTCCGCGGGGACACCGAATCGCGCCTCACGGCCTTCACCGAGCTCGTCGCCGCGGCAATCGCGAACGCCGAGAGCCGCGCGGCTCTCCGCGCCTCGCGCGCGCGGATCGTCGCCGCCGCCGATGAGACGCGGAGGCGGATCGAGCGTGATCTGCACGACGGCACGCAGCAGCGGCTCGTATCGCTCGGCCTCGAGCTGCGCGCAGTGCAGGCGGCGGTGCCGCCGGAGCTCGGCGAGCTCGAGCGCGCGTTGTCGCGCGTTGCCGGCGGGCTGGCGAGCGTGTTCGACGACCTGCGGGAGATCGCGCACGGGATTCACCCCGCGATCCTGTCCGAAGGCGGCCTGGAGCTGGCGCTCAAAGCGCTGTGCCGCCGCTCGGCGATACCGGTCTCACTCGATGTGGACGCCGAGCGACGGCTGCCAGAGCCCATCGAGGTCGCGGCGTACTACGTCGTGTCAGAAGCATTGACCAACACCGCCAAGCACGCGCACGCATCTGTCGTGCACGTCGCACTCGACACACACGGCGCGATCATGCGCCTGGCGATCCGCGACGACGGGATCGGGGGAGCAGATCCCAGCCAGGGGTCGGGACTTCTCGGACTCAGCGATCGCATCGAGGCGCTCGGCGGCACCCTCCAGGTCACCAGCCCCGCCGGGAGCGGCACCACGCTGCACATCGAGGTCCCAGTCGAAGGCCGAGAAGCGCGGTGACGGCCGAACCCTAGGGAGGTTCCCGATCGAGACGGAGATCTGCGTCCGTCTCGTCGGTGTCTGCCGTTTGCTGTGTCGTAAGTGCGGATCGTTGCGGCGTCCGATGAAACGCGCCGCCGTGTGGAGCGGGACCTGCACGACGGTGCGCAGCAACGATCTGCGGTGTGGGTGAATCACGACCGCTGAGTCGTGGTGGCTATCCGGTAGTTCGAGTTTCCTGCTAGCGGTAATTCTAATTTCCCGGCTCCCCGAAGCGCAGATGGATGCTGGCCGTGGCGACTTTCGAGGGCCTCACCGCAAGCCTGGGCAGCCCCAAGTAACGACCACGAGGAGGTCATGTCATGTCCATCAACTCGTACGTGCGCTCGCGCAGCTTGCTTGCCGCGGGTACGGCTCTCGTCGCCGGCGCAGTTATCTGGCTCGCGCTCGTCGACGGTAACGCCGGGGCGGCCAGCGACCAGGCAGGCGCCGCCAAGAAGACGAGTGCGACTGCAGCAACCGCCGCGTCGGCGGCCGGTAAGGCCGATCCGAACATGTACCCGTTCGGCGCTCCGACCGGAAACGGCGACTTCAAGGTTCCGCCGCCCCCGGAGTCGCCGACGCTCGTGCCGACCATCGCGACCAAGACGACGACCCGCCTGTACGGAGCGAACCCCTTCGAGGAGGCGGTCTCGATCACGCAGCACATCTGGCCGGCGGCAATCAAGCTGAACGTGCCGACAGAGAACGACAACGATCCCGACCGGCCGTGGGGGCTCACGCTCGTGACTCCCGACGACGCGCTGACCGCGATCACGGCAACGCCGCTGATCCATTTCCCGGACGACGCGCCGATCCTGTACGTGACCAAGGACGGGATCCCGCAGGTGACTCTGAACGAGATCAAGCGGCTCGGGGATACCGGCATCTCGCGCTACAACAACGTCGACGCGTTCCTGGTCGGCGCTGCGGCCAACCCCGGCGTCGAGAACCAGCTGAAGGCGATCGGGGTGGCGTACACCGAGGTCACAGCGCCGAGCGTGCCCGAGCTCGCCGACAAGGTCGACCAGCTCTACGGGTCGATCGAGAACCCCGACACCGGCGTTGCAAACATGGGCAACGGCTCGGAGAACGTGATGATCGGGTCGATGGACGGGAACGACTACCAGTACCTGCTGCCGGCCACACACTGGGTCGCGCACATGGCGTCGGGCCTTCTCTGGGTGAACAAGGGCTCGGTGCCGCAAGCGACGATCGACGCGCTCAAGCGCCGTAACGGGATGGCGCGCATCTACCTGTTCGGCGGCCCGCAGCAGATCTCGTCCGCAGTCGCGAAGCAGCTCGCGCAGTACGGCACGGTGGTCCGCGTCACCAACGACGACATCGTCGCCTTCAACGCCGACCCGGTGGACAACCCGGTCGACACGGCGGTCGCCTTCGCGAAGATGTGGGACCCGATGGGCATGGTGGGCTGGAAGATCACCGGACCCGGTCATGGCTTCACGCTCGTGAATATCAACGACTGGCAGGCCGCGGTCGCCTCGGCTCCGCTGTCGCACCTGGGCTTCCACGCACCGCTGCTCTTCACCGAAGGCCCGACGAAGCTTCCGTCGGCCGTCGACGGATACCTCAGCTCTGTCGCGCCAACCTACCTTACGACGCCGGCAGACGGGCCATACAACATGACCTACGTGATCGGCAGCTGGAGCCAGATCGCCTGGGCGCAACAGACGCACGTCGATTACATCTCCGAGATGGGCAACCGGCGACTCTGGAACCAGAACACCGGCGGTCGTTACACCGACTCGTCGGAGTAGACGACGCGCGGAGTCTAGAACGACGATCGCCCGCGCCGGGTCGCCCCACGCGACCCGGCGCGGGCAACTGACATGAAAACGATTTCCCTCACCCACGGCGTTCGTTTCTCCCGCCGCCACCTGCAGATCGCGCTGGGCCTGCTGTGGCTGCTGGACGGCGGGCTGCAACTCCAGCCCTTCATGCTTGGAACCGGCTTCGCGAGGCAGATCATCGCCCCGACAGCGGCCGGGCAACCCCATTTCGTCTCCGCCCCGGTCGAGTGGGGCGCGAGCGTGATCGCGGCCCACCCGGTCGCCTGGGATGTGCCTTTCGCGGCGGCTCAGCTGCTGATCGGGCTCGGGCTGCTTGTCCCGCGCACCGCGCGGCTCGTGCTCGCCGCCGCTCTCCCGTGGTCGCTCGGGGTGTGGTTCTTCGGCGAGGGCCTGTCCGGACTCGCCAGCGGGCACGCGAGCCTGCTGACCGGCGCGCCCGGATCCGTGTTGCTCTACGGCGTGCTCGCCCTCGCGGCCTGGCCGGTGCGCGATCCCTCGCACGATGCGCCGGCGCGCTGGCTGCCGCTCGCTTGGGCCGTGCTCTGGGTCGGCGGAGCGATCTTCCAGGCGCTCCCCGGCCAGAACACCGGCACGGCGGTAGCGGATGCGATCAGCAGCAGCGGCGCCGGCGGCTGGCTCGGCCAACTCGACGCGTCGATCGCCGGTTGGACAACGGGCCACGGAACGGCGGCTGTTGCCGCGCTGGTCGTCGCCGAGGCGCTGATCGGGCTCGCCGCACTCCACCCGAGGAGCCGAGGCCCCGGCGTCGCAGCCGGCTTCGTGCTCGCGCTGGCGATCTGGGTAGTCGGGCAGGACATCGGTCAGCTCTCTAGCGGCCAAGCGACCGATCCGAACACCGCGTTGATCATCGCGCTGATGGCGATCGCCATACTCGGCGGCAATCGCGCTCGTGTCGGCGCGCGCGTAGGTGCCCGTCGGGTGCACAAGACCGATCGCGTGGCCCGGCGCATTCTCGGAGACGGGTCGGCGTCGAGCCCGTAGCGTCGTACCGGTCGTCACTTCGGGCGCGCCGTAGGGATGCCTTCTACCTCGCTGGGCGTACGAACAGGATCAGCCGTGACGGTGCGGACGCGAGCTGCTGGCTAGTCCAGTCCGAGGTCTCGAACGAACAGCTCGGGATCGAGATAGCCGGGGCTTGGCCGTACGTTCTTTCCGTCTCTGAGGAGCGGATGGGTTCGGCTTGCGTCGGCGACGATCCGGCTGGGCAGTGCGCCGGCGTCGTACGGGCAGACGAATGACACGTGCGTCGTTGCAAACGCGACGTTGATCACCGATTCGTAGCGCTTCCATTCGGCGATCCCGCGGGCAGATGTCGTGGGCCACACGGGCTCGCCGACGACCCGGACGCGACCAGCCCCGCGCCCCAGCTGAGCGTGGACGTACCGCTCGTATGAGGCCATCGCCTCGGGTGGGCTGCGATACCACGCGGACGAGTCGGCGAATTCAACCCGACTGGCGTCCGCGTTCAGCGCCTCCCGGAGGGGCACGAGGTTCGTGTCCTTCGTCACCACGAGGATCGGCTCGTCGGCATCGAGTCCTTCGCACACGTAGGGGAGCGTTGCTGCAAGGAACTCCTCCTG
Source organism: Actinomycetota bacterium (assembly GCA_030774435.1). GTDB lineage: Bacteria > Actinomycetota > Thermoleophilia > Gaiellales > JALYLC01 > JALYLC01. The sequence continues at coordinate 11,374 of JALYLC010000596.1, read as the reverse complement.
CGTGGAATAGACGAGCGCCTCGTGTACACACGGGCCGCCTTCGGTCAGGCCGCCGAGTACTGCGTGGACTGCCTTCGCCGAAAGGTCCATCTTCGCGATGAAGCCGAGGGCAGGACTTGCGCAGATGAGATCCGCGAAGTCGTCGGCGCGATGCGCCGACATCAGGATCGCGGGGGAGCTCGCGTGGCCCGGCGCCTGCGCGATCAGACGCGCGACATCGAAGCCGCTCTCTGCTCCGAGGTCGATGTCGATCAGCGTCACGTCTGGTCGGAGCTCGGCAACCTGTTGAATTGCCTCGGCGCTCGTCGACGCGATGCCGACGACGATGATCCCTTGACGCTCGAGCAGGTTGCGTGCAGCCTCGACGAAGGCCGGGGTGTCATCCACGATCAGCGCCCGGATGGCCATGTGCACAGGATGCCAGTCAGAGGCATCGGCGGCATTGAAGCTGGCACGAATAACGTGCGAGCAGGCGCGTCCCTGGCGGGGCCGTCCGCTCCCCGCTCGCCACCGACCCGAGCGTGTGGCCGAAGACGGACGCGACGCGCGCCGGCGCCTTGGCGATCACCTACGACCGCGTTCCGGCTAGTAGGTAGTCGCGAGTTGCAGCCCGCGGGCGCGGCAGACGGATGCTGACCGCAAAGACGCAGGCGCGTCGAGAAGCGATTCTCACTGCTGGTGGGACCAGCCAGCTATCCCACGATTCAAGAGACCACGAAAGGATCAGTTCATGTTCTCCCGCAGACTCACCAGATCCATCGCTGTCGGCGCCGCGGTCATCGTGGTCGCGGGCGGTGCCTTCGGGATCGTCAGAGCAACCTCCAGCAGCAGCTCGGCTGCTGCAAGCACGACTGCCGCCACGACTGCCACCACGCCAATACCGGCGAAGGGGGGATCCAACGCTCGCTCTGGACCGGCCGCAGGGGGGTCGTCCGCCACGATCGGCAGCGTGTCCAAGTCGAGCTTCACGATGACGACGTCAGCGGGTCAGAAGGTGACCGTGAAGGAGGCGTCCTCGACGAAGTACGAGAAGAGCACGAGCTCGACGTCGGCGAGCGTGATTGCCAAGGCGAGCGCGGTTGCAAAGGGCAAGCGCGTGCTCGTGCTTGGGGCGGTCAATGGAACGACGATCACGGCCACGCAGGTCATCGTGCAAACGACGGGCGGAACTGCGCCTGCCACTGCGGCCACGGTCGTGCCCTTCAAGCGCGGTGCACCGAGCACGGCGAAGAAGGTCGGTCAGATCCCGGCGAACTACAGCCAGGGGGCGGGCACGATCGTCAGCGGAACGGCGGCGAACAAGGCCACGGAGGCCGGGCTGGTTGCCTACCCGGGGGGCGTCGTCGACCGTGTCGTGAAGCTCAGCAACGGTGAGTACGAAGTCCACAACATCGGCGTCAACTGGCCGCACCACATCTTCGTCAGTAAGGCCTTCAAGGTCGTCGGCGCCGAGTAGGCGCGTCGGCCTCGCCAGGAGCGTGTCCGCGCGCGACCAGCTCACGCTTCGCGAGCGGACCGAAGCGACACCTGGCGTCTGTCACGTCCGGCCTCCCTCGAGCTTGCAGTCGTCGTGGCGACCACAGGCTCCGACGGAGGCCGGACGAGCTTGTGATCTGACCGGCGCGCGTCCCCGGTCGCCGCGACGAGGGGCTCCCTGGGCTGACTGGTCTCATACACGGAGGCCCGAGACTCCACACGTGCCGGTGCCGTGTTCTCGGCTGGTTTGTGCGCGGGTGCACACGCTCGTGCGGGTCACGATCCGCCAGTACGACACCGCCACCGGGCTGCGCAATCCGTTCTTCGCGCGCCCGCAGGGGACGAGCGGCAACGTCGTCCAGGTCGACGGGAAGACCGTCGACCTCATCGACCCTGATCTCTCGTCGCACACCTTCGCGGTCCCACAGCTCGGTGTGTTCGTGCCGCTCCCAGGTGTGGCCGACGACGCCAAGAACCAATGCGCGGCGGCACCGTGCACGCTCGCCCAGGCGCACCGCACGATCTCGTTCAGCTTCCGCACGAGAGGGCCGGGGCGCTATCGCTGGCAGTGCTTCGTCCCCTGCGCGGCGGGATTCATCGCCGGCTTCGGCGGACCGATGCAGAGGTTGGGCTACATGGACGGGTACCTGGACGTGGTCTGAGATGAAGCCTTCTCGCCATTTCGGCCGGTGTCTCGCCATCTGGCTCGGCTCGAGCGCGATTGCGACACCGCTTGTGGCGATCTTTCTCACGCCCGATCTCCCCCCGGGCACGAACGCCGACGACGCGCAGGGACAGGTGGTCGACAACGAGGTCTGACGGCGGTGGCCACGCCGATCTTCTGTTGATCGTCGTCTTCCTCGGCTACGTCCTCGTCGCCTTCCGCCAGACGGGACCGGAGATCGAGGAGGGCCGCCCGCGCACAACTTTGACGTGATCCCAGAGATCGGCGATCCTCACGACTACGGCATCGACGAAGAGCCGCTCGGACGTGCGCCGCACCTCGCGTCTGACGGGCCCCAACGATGACAGTGGTCGAACGCGAGCCTCCCGATCGCGTCTCCGGGAACCTGGCCATCGGCGCCCGCCTGTCGGCCGGAGCGACCACGTTCGCCTTCCTCGGTCCCTTCTTTGCCTACCTCTATCTGCGCTCGCTCAACAGCGCGGGGATGTGGCGGCCTGCCCACGTCGACCCGCCACAAGGCTTCGGAGCGGCGATCACCGCGCTGGTCGTCATCTCCGGCATCGCCCTCATGCTTGCCTCACGCCCTGCGCGGGCGTCGGCTTGGATACCGCTCGTCGCGCTCGCGCTCGCCTCCGGACTCGCCGCCGTCGTCCTCCAGTGCGTCGCCTACGCGCACCTCGGATTCGGCCCGACCGACGGCGGCTACGCGAGCGTCTTCGTCGCCTGGACGGGCCTCAACGCCGTCTTCGTGTTCGGAACGATGCTCTGGGCGGAGACGCTGCTCGCGTATGGGCTGCGCACACGCCGACAGGCGTCGACGCCTGCGGGCGACTTCGACAGTCCTCATGCCCTCATCCAGCCGAGGCTCGCCGCTCTTGCGTTCTACTGGACGTACCTGGCGGCTCTCGGCGTCGTCATGTGGGCCGTCCTCTACCTGGTCTGAAGGACGGACTGATGGCGTACCTCACGGATTGGCGGCTCGAGCCCCCGCTCTTCGCGATCGCGGTCGCCGTGTTCCTGTACATGCTCGGGATGCGCAAGCGCGTCAGCCGTCGGCGCGGGCCTCGCACGGAGGCGGCCCTCTTCGCCGCCGGGCTCATCGCGCTCGTCCTGGCGTACGACTCGCCACTCGCCGCGCTCGACGACGAGCTGTTCTGGGTGCATATGACCCAGCACATGCTCCTGTTCGCGGTCGCGCCGCCGCTCATCCTGCTCGGGCGGCCCTGGGCGACGATCGCGCGATCACTGCCGGTTGGGGTACGCCGTCGCATCACGTTCGGTCTCGTCCGTGGCACATGGTCGGCGCCGCTGCGTGGGGCCGCACGTCGGTTGACGGGCCCGACGTCGGCGCTCGTCCTCTTCCTGGGCACGCTCGTCGCCTGGCACCTTCCGGCGCTGTATGACGCCACGCTCGACTCATTTGCCATCCACGAGCTCGAGCACGCCCTCTTCCTCGCGGCGGGCTTGCTCTACTGGTCGCAACTGATCGACTCGCCGCCGTTCCGGAGCCGCCTCGGCTTCTTGCAACGCGCTCTCTACGCGACGGCCGGCATGGCGATCTGCTCGGCGCTCGGCCTCGTGCTCGCGTTCGCGCCCTCGCCGCTGTACCCGGGCTACGCCGACCTCGCATCCCGTCCCGGCGGGATCTCAGCGCTCGCCGACCAGCACCTCGCCGGTGGAGTCATGTGGGTGCCGGGCTCGATTTCGTTCACCGTGGCGATTGTGATCTTCGCCTACCGCTGGCTCGATGAGACGGCACAGGACGGACGACGCCATGCTTCAGCACTCGCGGGTAAGAGATGAGCGCCGTCCTCGCAAGCTTCGAAACAGGCGCCGTTCTCTCCTGGGCTGTCCCGCTCGCCGTCCTCGTCGCGGTTTGCCTCTCGTGGCTCCGCTGGCTGCGGCGAGGGGGGCGATGGCCGTGAGCCAGATTCCGGTTGGCCGGTAGCGGACGTTCCTGCTGCCCATGCAGACGAGCGGGCTCTCGGCCCTCATCGTTCCGCGTATGAACACGACCTCGGACGCAGCTGCAGGCCCATCCGCCGTTCGCAGGGAGTGGACCGCGGTCGAGCGTGCCACCCTGGTATCCGCGCTGGCGATCGTGATGGGCGCGCTGTTCCTCACGACGTACATGCTCGCGCTGGGCGATCCCATACCACGCCAGATCGACGCGGCGGTGGTCGGAAATCCGGGGTCCCACGTGCAGACGGTGAACGCGCTCGAACGCGTGGCGGATCACGGCCTCATCTTCCGGCGCTACCCGTCGCTCGCCGCCGCACGGCAGGCGTTGCACCAGCAGAAGGTGTACGCGGCCCTCGATCTGACGCAAGGCACGCCGCGTCTCTACTTGGCGAGCGCGGCCGGGGCGTCGGTCGCGCGTGTCCTCGAGCGGGTCGCGTTCACGGACGCGCGCATCAACGTCATCGACACGCACCCGCTCGCCCCGGCGGATCCGAACGGTGTCGACATCTTCTATCTCGTCCTGGTTTCGACCATCGTCGGCTTTATCGCGGTGTTCCAGGTGCGGGCGAACGCCGGCGGCTTGCAGCTCCAACATTGGTGGAGGTTCGTCGTCTTGTACGCAGTGGCAGCGGCGTTCGTGCTGACGCTGATAACGGGGCCGGTCTTCCACCGGCTCGCATTACCGTTCTTCGAGAGCTGGGGGATCGTCGCGCTGATGGTGGTGACAGCTTCGTCGTTCGCCGCGACGATGATCGATCTTGTCGGACGGTGGGCGATTCTTCCGACGTGGCTGTTCTTCGTCGTGCTCGGCAATACCTCGTCCGGCGGGGCGGTCTCACCGGCGCTGCTGCCCCGGCCGTTCGCGCTCGTGTCGGAGTGGCTTCCGTCCGGCGCCGCCGTCACGTCGCTTCGCAACGCCGTCTATTTCCACCCCTACCAGCACGCCCTGCCGATCGCGGTCTTGGCAACCTGGGCCGCGGCATCGTTCGCGGCCATGCTCGTCGCCTCGCGCCGCGCCGGGCGAGTCCCGGCGTAGCTGAGCACACCGATCAGCCGTTCGACGACGCGCGAAGGCTCGACCCGAATCTCGGCGGCCGCGGGCAATAACGGAGCATGGGCGGTGGCGAGCCGCCTCGGTCAATTTCCTCGCGGAAGCTCGACGTCCAAGGATATGCCTTGAAGCCGCGGCAAAGTGCGGTCTCCTCGAATCCTGCAGAGCGGTGGCTAGGACGCCTCAAGCTCGAGCGGAAGCGCGACCACGACCACCGTGCCGCCGTCGACGGGACTCTCGACGTCGATGGTGCCGCCGAGAGCCTCGACACGGTCGCGCAGCCCGACGAGCCCGGAGCCGCGCGCCGAGTCGGCGCCACCGATCCCGTCGTCGCGAATCGAGAGCTGTAGGCTGTTCTCTCGCGCCGTGGCCTCGATGTCCACTCGGGAGGCCTTCGCGTGCTTCGTCGCGTTCGCGAGCGCTTCGGAGACGACGTAGTACGCCGCGACCTCGATCGGCTCCGGCAACCGCTGATCGACGACGCCGCCAAACGCAATCGGAATCGCTGAACGGCGCGCGAGCGTCCGCAATGCCGGTCCGAGCCCACCCTCGGAGAGGATGGCCGGATGGATGCCGCGTGAGATCTCTCGCAGCTCCTCGGTGACTCCGTCGAGCTGGCCAGCGACCCGGCTGATCGTCCTGCGGGCCTCCTCGAGGCCCGCAGACGCGTTCGATTCGCTCAAGCGCAGCTCGAGGCTGAGGGAAACCAGCCGTTGCTGAATGCCGTCGTGCAGATCGCGCTCGATCCGGCGGCGCGTCTCGTCCGAAGCGGCGACGATCCGCGCGCGCGACGCTGCGACAGCCGCACGGCTCTCGGCATTCGCGATTGCCGTGGCGACGAGTCCCGTGAAGCCCGTGAGACGCGATTCGGTGTCCCGGGGGAGCGGCTGGTGGGTCTGCTTCGAATGGACGAACAGAGCGCCCCACAACCGGCCCTCGATGGCGATCGGGCTGCCCACCGAGCAGCCGACCCTGAGCTCGTCTCGAACGAATGCGGCGATACGCCCGAGAACGCCGTGGTAGTCGTCTATCCGGACGGGTCGGCCCGTCCTCGAGATCGTCGATGCCAGATCGCCGCCTTCGAGCGGCCACGGACCCGGAACCAATGGGTGTGCCCCGCCGTGCTCGTCTCGGGCGGCCCAGGTAGCCACGACAGTTACCGTGTCATGGCTGTCGTAACGGGCCAATCCGGCAAGGTCAGTGCCGAGCAACCGCCCGACCTCCTCCGTGACCGCCGCGAACAGCGCCTCCGCTGGCGTCCCGAGCGCCACCAGCGTCGCGACCCGCCGCAACGCCGTCTGCTCCTCGGCCAGCCGGGCGAGCTCTGCGCGGTTCTCCGCGTTCGCGATCGCCGTGCCCAACAGGTCGGTGAAGTTGGCGAGGCGCGCCTCGGTATCCGCGGGCAGCGGGTCAGGTTTCGTCGACCCGGCTGCCATCACGCCCCAGAGGCGTCCTTCGACCATGATGGGAGCGCCAGCCGCGGACCGAACTCCTGCTCGCTGCAGGGGCTCCGACAGCGGACCCGCGGCATCCGCGTAACTGTCGATCCGGGCCGGCCGTCCCGTCCGAAGCACCAGCTTCGAGACACTCTCACCCTCCAGCGCCACGCGCGCACCAATCTCGAGTTCCGGAGGCACCGCAACGGACTCGCTCCACCCCGCGATTACGGTTGCCGTTCGGTCGGCCTCGTAGCGAAGAATTCTCGTTCCGTCGATCGAGACGAGCCGCCCTATCTCCTCGGCAACGGCGGCAAAGATCTCAGTCGGCGGCAGACCGCGCGCCACAAGGGTCGCCACCCTCCGGAGCGCCGCCTGCTCCTCGGCCAGCACTCGGTTGCGCTCCTCCGCTTCGCGCAGATCGATCTCCGCCTGTCGCCGCTCGGTCAACTCGCGCCCTACCGCATGGGTCAGCCGTTCCTCGAGCACAGGCGCTGCCGTCCACTCGATCCACCGTACGAGCCGTTCTTGCAGACGTCCGGCGACATGGTGAAGGGGCGGTCGGCCTCGGCTTGTGCCCTGGGCCGTCTCGCCGCGTGTCCCGGTAGGAAAAGTCGCGCGCTCACGCCGAAGCTCCATCCATTCTGCACCATTTCAAGGGTCCTGGTGAGGCGGATCGCGCATCCTCGCACCCCGTCTCGACGCTAGCGGCCTGCCCCAGCACGTCAGTGGTCTCCCAGGCGCTCCGGCGCCGCGGCGTTCTCTTCCACTCGTTTGACCGCCACGGCATCCGCCTCCGAGCGGGCCAGCGAATTGCCCGTCACGACGGCGAGGAAGTCGTCGCGCTCGAGCGCATAGAGTCGGGCGTCGGTGATCGCCCGCACGGTCGCCGTCCGGGGCACGTCTTGGAGCAACGCGATTTCGCCGAAGAAGTCCCCGGGGCCGGCGTCGATGGTCTGTGAGCCCGCCTCGATCGTGAGCCCGCCGCTGCCGACGACATAGAAGCGGTCGCCGGCGTCGCCGGCGTGAATCACGACGTCTCCGGCCGCGACGTCGACCTGGACGAGATGCGAGGCGATCCGCTCCTTGGCGACGAGTGAGAGCGGGGCGAAGACCGCGACGTGCTCGATCAGGTCGAGCTGCGATGCGGGCGCAACGTCCGAGTCGATCCCGAGCAGCCGCCGATGAGAGACGAGGACGAGCACGGGGAGGATCGCGCCGACCGCGACGAATGCCGGCCTTAGCCCGATCAGGCGGATGACCGCAGGCGCAACGAAGGAGCCGATCGCCGTCGCGCCCATCGCAAGGCCCCAGGTCACGCCGAGCACGCGGGTCAGCACGTCGTCAGGAACGGTGCGCTGGAGGAGCGTGAACCCCGAGACGTCGACGACGCTGTTCGCGGCGCCGATCACCGCGAGTAGGCCGATCATGGCCGCGGCGTAGGGGAGCGGCGCCATCAGCGCGATCGGGATGCCCCAGAAGACGAGGGCCCAGGCGAACGGCGGCGCGAGTCGATCGCCGCGCAGCGAGACCGCGGCGAGCGCGCCGACCAGGCCCCCTGCTCCGATCGCGGCCGTCAGGTATCCGACCTCCGTCGCGCCGTCGTGGAGCACCTGGTACGCGGCGACGACGATCAGCACGTTCAGGCACCCGCGGACGAACGTCTGCGAGGCGATCAGGCCCACGAGCAGCCGCGCGCGGGGGACTTCGCCGATTGCCGTGAACCCTTGCAAGAGGCCGACTCCCGACTCGTTCGCAGGAGCATCGATGCGTCCCGGAACCGAGACGCGCGCCAGAAGGGCGGCCGACACCAGGAGTGCAGCCGCGCTGGCCGCGAAGACCGCTGCGACATCGGCGAATGCGACGAGCACTCCGGCACCGAGCGGACCGAGGAGGGTGCCGACGCTCTCGAGCGTCGAGGTCGCTCCGTTCGCGGCGATCAGCTCCCTCGCCGTGCGCGCCAGCGATGGCAGCAGCGCGATCAGGGCGGGCCGGAACAGCGTCGAGCAGACGCCGACCGCCGACGCGGCGGCGAAGACCATGATGCGATCGTCCATCAGGGCGCCCGCGGCCGAGAGGGCGAGAGCAGCCGCTCCCAGGAACACGACTCCCAGGAGAAACCGCTCGCGCCGAAAGCGGTCGCCGAGCGACGATGCGAAGGGTGCGATCACGGCCGCGGGGAGCAGGCGCATGAGGCCGGCGATTCCGACCGCGGTGGATCCCCCGTGGCCGTAGGCGAACACCCCGAGCGCGACGAAGTGCGCCCACTCGGCGCAGACCGAGGCGCCCCAGGCCAATTCGGCGCGGCGGATGTCCGCGTTCTGGGCCGTGACGCTGAGGGCGTCGAACGCCTGGCGTAGACGGGGCACGAGGACAGTCAACTCGACGGCGGCATTCCACGAGCCGGTAGTGAAGCCGTGTACATGCGCAGGGCGCTGTACGCGCGAGGCCTGGCCCGGGGAGCCGCCCTGTATCCGTCGCGCTCGGGGATCGGGGAAACTGTGCGAGTGACGACGTCCCGGAACGGTCGCGAGCGCCTCGGGTCGAGAGCCTGGGCGGACGAGGCCGTCCGTCGCATCGAAGCCGACGCGAACCGGTCGGCCGACACGCATCTGCACGCGTTCCCGCTGCCCCGGACTGGGACGTCGACCTGTACCTGAAGGACGAGTCCGTGCACCCCACGGGGTCGCTTGAAGCGCGGCCTGGCTGCGCTCTTCACCTCGCGCATGCGCAACCAGCTCGGGAACCTCGCCGGCTCGCTCGGCGGCGAGCCGCTCGGCCCGCGGGCCGAGGATGCGGCTCGGACGTTCGCCGAGCTGCAGTACTGCGGTCCGCCCGACAGCAAGTACGTGCGTCGCATGGCGACCTTCCACGACTTCGATTCGCTCGCCCTCTGGGGCTTCCTGACGTCGGGGCGGTATGCCGAGTGCCCGGCGGGCCGCACGCTGCTCGCCGAGGCGCGCCGTCGGCGGCCTGCTACCTCACGATCAACGGCGCGGTCGAGAAGGTGCTGCTGCGCGGCGACCGGCGCATCCGCGTCGGGCTGGCTGGACCGGGGAAGACGTTCGGCTACGAGGGCCTCATCGACGGCAGACCATCTCCCGTGACCGCGATCACGCGCGAGCGGGCGCTCCTGCTCGTGTTGCCGCCCGGCCCGTTCGAGCAGCTCTTCAATGGCGAAGATGCCGTCGCGCGCGTCTTCCTCGACGTGATCCAGCGGGAGCTGGTGGCGACGTTGCGCCAGACGCTGCGCCAGCATGCTCGCCTCGCCGCAGGCGTTTAGCGGGCCACGAGCGTGGCGCGAATGCGGTTATGGTCCGGGAGGTCTGTCGGGTGCGCGATTGGCTCAGGGGAGCGTGTGGTCTCTCACGCTCGGCCCAGCGGTATCCCGGCGCTCGCGAGCACGCGAACGACGAAAGCGCGTTTGTGCCGGGTGTATGCCTGTGCGTCGTGGTGATGCTCGTGCGCGAGGCGTAGCTTCAGCGTCTCGTACTCGGCGGCCAGCGTCGGGGCGTTCCGGAGTGCGTCGCGAAAGGTGAGTCGTTCGCGCCAGAGGTCGCTGCCCGGTTGTGTGAGATGCAGGCCGTGCGCTGACTGTTGGAGCGACGGCTTGACGAAATGGTGTGCGATGTCTGCGCGGTGGGGGGCGTCGAGGTAGGACTGCTCGCGGAGCGGTTCGAAAGCCGCGCGAGCCTCTTCGAGGTCGCGGACGCCGGCCATGATGTCGATGATGGGTTTGGCGGCGATGCCGGGTATGGCTGTCGAGCCGATGTGGTGCACGCCACCCTGCAGCCATGGGGCGAGCACGCGCTCCAGGAGGGCGCGTTCGGCTTCGAAGCGAAGCGGCCAGTCGGGGTCGTACGGTACGACGACAACCTGTCCGTCTGTCATTGGCCAAGTATCGCCGCCTGAGGACGCGTTGTTGGTGGCGAGCGTCGCACGAGTGCTCGGTTGTGATCCGGGAGGTCGGCCGGCGAGCTTCGTCATACCGATGACTGCGATCATGAGTTCCTGGCCACGCGGGTTACGCGGGTTAGGAGCTCGTCGTGAACACGCTGCAGAAGCGCTGCGTAGTCGCGGTAGGAGTCCGCGAGCCGTTCATCTTCAGCGCTGCCGGCACGTCAGCTAGTCATCCAGGCTGCCCATGGTCAAGTTGACGATCGTTCCCGTCATCCCGCTTGCCTGATCGGAAGCCATGAAGACCGCCACGTTTGCCATCTCCTCGAGCGTCATAAGGCGTTTCGGGTGGGTCCTGCTTGCGAGCAACTCTTGCCACTGTTCCCAGGTCATTCCCGATGCCTTGGCGCGAGGCTCGAAGGCGTCCTTGATCGTGCGTGTCTCCGGCATTCCCTGTGGCCGCAGACCCACCACGCGAATGCCGTGAGGTGCGAGCTCGGCGGATAGATCTCGAGTCAGTGCTTCCTTGGCGGCCTGCGCCGGACCGTAGCCTCCCACCAATGGGAGGCCCGTCCGCGAGTGGAGTGCGGTGACGGTCATGATCACCCCCGATTTGTTCGCGACCATCCTCCGGGCCGCGAGGCGTGCGGTCAGGAAGTACGACGTCGTGTACGTCGTGAGCGGCAGGGAGAACTGCTCGACATCCAGCTCGGTCAGCGGGACACCCACGATCTTCGCGTTCGGGATGCCTACCGCGTTGAACGAAATGTCGACGCGCCCCGCCGTGTCGATCACGGACTGTAGGTGCTTGTCCACGGCCTGCTCGTCGAGAGCGTCGACCTCCGCCGCCTCGGAGGATCCACCGGC